>JARFQS010000076.1 GCA_029287645.1 Thermoanaerobaculia bacterium
CACGAAAAGGACATCGTCCACCGCGACCTGAAGCCCGCCAATGTCATGGTGACGAAGGAGGGGCGGGTCAAGGTGCTCGACTTCGGGCTTGCCAAGATCACCGGGCCGTCACCGGAGGAAGCGCTGAACTCGATGCTGCCGACGGCCCTCCAAACCAGCGAGGGTGTGGTCATGGGGACGGTTCCCTACATGTCCCCGGAGCAGGTGGCTGGAGCAGACGTCGACCACCGAACCGACATCTTCTCCTTGGGCATCATCCTTTACGAGATGGCGACCGGCGCACGGCCCTTCCAGGGGCGTTCCTCCGCCGAACTCGCCTCAGCGATCCTGCGTGATCTGCCGCGGCCTGTCGCGGAAGTGCGAAGCGACCTGAGTCACGACGTGATCCACGCTATCGCGGGCTGCCTGGAGAAGAACACTGCCGACCGTTTCCAGACGGCCCAAGAGTTGTGCGACGCGTTGCGCGGTGGAGGAGCTCCACGCTTGCAGGCTGAACCACCTACGACCGGAGAGGCCCTGACCACGCGGTCCCCGACTTCACGCACTGCGACCGGAGTCGACTCGGGTGCCGCACGCTCCGAGGAGGGTTTCTGGGTCGCGGTGCTGCCGCTGAAGTACAAGGGTACCGATACTGACGTCGCGGAGCTGGCCGAAGGGCTATCCGAAGAGATCGCCACCGGTCTCTCCCGCTTCTCCTACCTCCGAGTCATCGCGCGCAGCTCGACCGAACGGGATTCGGGCGAGGCCGTCGATGTCCGCTCTGTTGGCGAGAAGCTCGGGGCCCGCTACGTAATGGAGGGGAGTCTTCGGCAAGCGGGGACGAGGCTGCGCCTCGCCGTGCAGCTCGTCGACACGACGACCGGTGCCCATCTATGGGCCGAGAGCTACGAACGGACCTTCAGCTCCGAGGCGGCGTTTGAGCTTCAGGACGACCTGGTTGCGCGAATCGTTTCGACGGTTGCCGACATGAATGGCGTTCTCCCCAGGAGCATGGGCGAGGCAGTGCGAAGCCGCGCTGCCGAGGAGCTGAGTCCCTACGAGGCCGTGTTGCGCAGCTTTGCCTACTTCGAGCGTGTCACTGCTGACGAGCTTGCTGCTGCGCGGTCTGCCCTGGACCTTGCAGTCCAGAAGGCTCCGACCTATTCCGATGCATGGGCTCTGCTGGCTCTGCTGTGTGCCCAGGAGTACGGGCAGGGATTCGACCTACTGCCAGACTCGCTGGCCAGCGGATCCACCGCTGCACGGCGCGCCGTCGAGAACGGACCCTCGAATCACCTGGCTTATTTCAGTCTGGCCCAGGTGCTCTTTTTTCAGAAAGACTTCCAGGCCTTTCGCAACGCGGCTGAGAAGGCCGCGGCACTCAATCCGATGGACGGCAACTCCATCGCCTTTCTCGGTGAGCTGCTGACCTATGCGGGCGACTTCGAGAGGGGTCGCGAGCTGTCAGACCGTGCCAAGCAACTCAATCCCAATCACCCCGGTTGGTACTGGTATGCGGACTTCTTCTACCACTACCGGCAACGCGACTATCCCGCGGCGCTGGATGCGGTGCTGAAGGCGAATCTGCCGGGCCACTGGGGGCAGCACGCCGCCATCGCAGTTGCCTGCGGACAGCTTGGCGATCGCGAGACAGCCGGCAAGGCTTTGAAAGAACTGCTCGATCTCCGGCCAGATTTCGCCGAGATCGCCCGCCAGGAGTTCGAGAAGTGGTGGGACCCGGAGCTCGTGGATCACATGATCGACGGGCTCCAGAAGGCGGGGCTCGAGCTGGAGGGCAAGTCGCGGTCGGTCGTCGCTTCGCCAGACGGCAGGAGCGTGGAAACACCGTCGATTGCCGTCCTGCCGTTCGCCAACATGAGCGCCGATGATGAGAACCAGTACTTCAGCGACGGGTTGTCCGAGGAGATCATCAACGCGCTGACCCGACTCCCGGGGTTACGCGTCATCGCCCGCACCTCCGCCTTCCGCTTCCGCGGCGAACACGACCTGCGCAAGGTCGGTGAGAAGTTGGGGGTGAGCACCGTGTTGGAAGGAGGTGTCCGCAAGGCGGGCAATCGATTGCGGATCACGGCGCAGCTCGTCGATGTCACGGACGACTCCCACATCTGGAGCGAGCGCTTCGACCGCGAGCTCGACGATGTCTTTGCGATTCAGGACGAGATCTCTGCGGCGATCGTCGACAAGCTCCACCTCAGCCTGGGCGCGGGCGGACCAACGACGCATCAGAGAACGAACCTGGCGGCCTTCGAGGAGTTGCTCAAGGGTCGGTACTACTTCGGCCAGTTCACACCGAGAGCCGGGGAGTTGGCACTCGCCTGTGTCCAGCGAGCGCTCTCCCTCGAGCCGGACTATCCCGATGCGCTCGTGCTGCAGGCCTACTACCACGTGATGTTGGCGTACATGTTCACCGACCCTCGAGTGGAGCTCCCGAGGGCGAAGGCCCTTGCAGAGCGCGCCTTGCAGCTGGACCCACGGCACGGGAAGGCGCAGGCGGTTCTGGCTCTGGTGGCGGTCTGGATGGACCGCGATTGGGATCGCGGCGAGCGGCTCTTCCTCCATGCGCTCGAGCTGGCTCCAGCCTCGGCGCGAGTCCACGAGCTGTACGGTTTGCTCTCTCTGCTCGGAAGCGGCCGGCTGGCCGAGGCTCTTGCGGAGCTCGATCGTGCTGTGGAGCTCGATCCCCTGTCGGCGCTCTACGCCGGCAACCGGGGTCGGGTCCTCACCTGCTCACGGCGATTCGCTGAAGCCGAGGATTCGTGCCGTCGGGGCCTCGACCTCGACCCGGGGCAGCTGCTGGTGCAGATCGAGCTCATCTACGCGCTGACCTTCCAAGACGAGTTCGAAGAAGCCGAAGCGATCGGTCGCAGAGCGATCGAGTCCCACGGCTACGGCAAGGCGCCGCTGCACGCGCTGGCCGTGTCACTCGCTGTGGCCGGAAAGCGTGACGAAGTTCGACGGCTTCTGGACAATGCCAGCCAGGCTGACAGCGGGCTCTACCAGAGTCCTCTCACTCGTGGCCTCGTCCACGCGTCCTTCTCCGAGATGGACGAGGCGTTCCCATGGGTCGAAGAGGCCATCGACCAGCGTGACCCCATGCTCATGTACCTGCCGGCGCACCCGATGTTCGACTGTCTCCGCGCCGACCCACGCTACCCGCTCCTGCTGGAGCGCATGAAGCTGACCGATTTCGAAGCAGGTTCCCAGCGAAATCGACCGTCAGCCTAGTTGCCCATCCTCTCGAGCATCATCTTGCCCCGCTTCGCGTTGGCGTTGTCGGGGTCGAGCTGCAATGCCTTCGCGAACGCCTCGGCCGCTCCGTCGGCATCTCCGCTTTGCACCAGCCCCATTCCGAGGAAGGCGTGGAGGTCGGCGGACTCGGGATAGACCTCCAGCGACGAGCGTAGAACCTCGAGGCCCACTTCCGGCTTGCCGGCCTCGATGGCCGCCTGGGCGACCTGACCGAAGGTGCCTTCGCTGAAGTCGTACAGGCCGGCGCCATAGTGCTCCTGCTTGAGGCTCTTGTACTGGGTCATGGCGGCGTCGGTGCCTTCACTCAGGGCGGTCTCGGTCAGGACTTCGCTGAGCTTGTGTGGCGGCCTGGGTTGGCCGCGATGGCAGGTGAAGCAGGTCACTCCGTCGTCCTCACCCTTGCCCTCAAGGGCCTCGTCTTCCCAGCTTCCGAGGTACTGGCTGTTGATCGTCCTCACCATCTCGACCATCGCCCGCGTCGCCCGCTTGTGCTCTTTCTCATCTGTGGCGAAGTCCATTCCCTGGAGATTGTCTGGACCTACATGGCAGTGGTTGCAGCGAACACCCAGGCCTCCAGCCCAACCTTTCATGATCCCGATGAGATCCTGCTTGCCGATGTCCTTGTCCAGCACTTTGAGATTGGTGAACTCGTCTGGCACCTGGGCGCACAGGGGAGCGGTCATCAGCAGCAGGGCTGCAAGACAGCACCCTGCGAGCGTGAATCGGTGAATCGCATGCGTCATGTGGAACCTCGCTTTCTTCTGATTCATAGCTTCCCTTGAATCGCAGTCGCGGTCATGTTCAAGGAAAGCTGGCGCCGGTCAGCAGATCGATCTCCTCGTCGATCCAGGTGAGCAGCAGCTCGCGCTCGGCATCGTTCAGTCTCGCACCCCAATGCAGCAGGAGGTAGCTGTCCAGTGGCATGTTCCCAGCCTCCAGTTGCTGTTTCATCTCGCCGAGGAAGAACTGTTGTGCCTCGGCATCCATGAGAGGCCATTCGGTCAGGTTCAAATCCTCGCGGGCCTCGCGCACGTGCCGAGCCACGAACCAGGAAGCCGGTGCCACACGCGAGTACCAAGGCCAGCGCGTCCTGTTGGAGTGGCAGTCGAAACAGGAACGCTCGAGCACCGCCTGTACGTCGGTTGGAGCCAGGATCTCGGACTTCACGGGCGGGTTGGTTCGCTCGACCCGGACCAGTTGTGCAGCGAGCAGCAGGACGAGCAGAACGAGCGCGAATCGAGTCAGCAGCTTCTTCATGGCGGCACGTGGTTTACTGAGGTTAGCAGTACCGGAAATTTGCGGAGGAGGGGCCATGCCTCCGGTAGACTTCGATCGTAGCAGCGGCTAGGAGAAGGTCATGAGGGCGATCGTCCAAGACACCTACGGCTCCGCCGAGGTCCTGAGACTCGGAGAGATCGAACGGCCCGAGGTCGGTGACGACGAGGTACTCGTCCGCGTTCATGCGGCGGGCTTGGATCGAGGCGTCTGGCACATGATGACTGGACTGCCTCTGATGATCCGGATCATGGGCTTTGGATTCCGTGGTCCCAAGACCCGTGTGCCCGGCAATGACTTCGCGGGCCGGATCGGGGTCCTGGGCAAGAACGTAGGGGGGCTCGAGGAAGGCGAAGAG
The DNA here is from genome assembly GCA_029287645.1 of Thermoanaerobaculia bacterium. Lineage (GTDB taxonomy): Bacteria > Acidobacteriota > Thermoanaerobaculia > Multivoradales > JAHEKO01 > JAUVRX01. The sequence goes on from JARFQS010000076.1 coordinate 4,883, forward strand.
GTGTTCGGAGTCAGCCTCGGTACCTTCTGCGAATACGTATCTGTCAGTTCCGACAGGATCGAGCGCAAGCCAGCCAACCTCACCCTCGAGCAGGCTGCAGCCGTTCCGACGTCGGCCCTCACCGCCCTGCAAGGTCTCCGGGACCACGGAAAGATCGAGGCGGGTCAGAAGGTTCTGATCGTCGGTGCGTCGGGAGGAGTCGGGACATTTGCGGTGCAGCTGGCGAAGGCCTTCGGTGCGGAGGTGACCGGAGTGTGTAGGACCGCCAAGGTGGACAGGGTTCGCTCCATCGGGGCCGACCATGTGATCGACTACAAACAGGATGATTTCGTGCAGCAGGGCGAGCGCTACGACCTCATTCTCGATATCGGCGGGAACCGTGCCCTGTCCCAGCTCCGGCGAGTGCTGACCCCGGGAGGAACGCTGGTGATCATCGGTGGGGAAGAGGGAGGTCGATGGTTGGGGGGTATGGATCGGTGGCTCCGTGCGCTTCTTGCGTCACCTTTCGTGAGCCACAATCTGAGGTCCTTTGTTGCGAAGTCGAGCCAGGAGGATTTGCGGCTCCTCAAGGAGATGATCGAGGCCGGCAAGGTGAGGCCCGTGATCGATCGGACCTTTCCGCTGAGCGAGGCGTCAGGGGCCCTCCGGTATCTGGAGGAGGGGCGGGTGATGGGAAAGGTCGTCATCGCCGTTTGAGTAGGTCACCCCGCCGAGGGGTGTTGGATCGGAGAGGGTGTAGCAGGATCATGCGAACGCTGGTCTACGGTGCGGGACCGATCGGACGTTGGCTTTCTCTCCGTCTGCACAGGGCAGGCAAGGACGTCACTCTACTCGCGAAAGGCGAGACCTACGGGTCGCTCGCCAGCGATGGCGTCGTCTTGGTCGACGCCTACACCGGCGAGAAGAAGCTGGCCCGGGTGTCGCTGGCTCAGGAGCTCGTCAAGCAGGACGACTACGACCTCGTTGTTGTGGCAATGCGAAAGTCGAGTCGACTGGCTGTCTGTCCGAACTTGGCGGAGAACCGAAGCCTCGAGAACATCTTGTTCCTGGGAAACGATGTGTCCGGATTTCAGCGATACTCGGAGTACCTGCCGATGGAGAAGTTCCTGCTCGGGTTTCCCGGTGGTGGGGGAGGTTGGGACGGAGAGAATCTCGTCTTCGCGGATGGCGACAAACCGAATGACAAGGGAAGCCCCCTGTACATCGGGGAGATCGATGGCGAGACGCGCCAGCGAACCCTTCAGATCAGGGACCATTTCGAGGCAGCGGGATTCCCGGTGAGCGTCGAGGGGAATATCGACGGGTGGCTCAAGTATCACTTTGCTTTCATGGGCCCAACGGCAGGAGTCGTGCTGAAGCATGGCGGAGATCTCCAGGCGGCTGCTGCTGACGAGGAAGGCCTCCGCATGTACATACGCGCCTGTCGTGAGGCGGGTGATGTCCTGCGAGCGGTGGGCTACAAGAAGCGCCAGCCACCCATCTTCAACCTCTATTACTGGCTGCCCGAGTGGGCCGGGGTCTGGACCTTTCAACGGTTCTTTCGCTCTCGCAAGGTCGAGGTCGCCATGGGGCTGCACGCCTCGGTGGTCGGTGAGGAACTTCTCGAGATGATGGAAGAGTTCGCCGAGCTCAAAGCCCAAGCCGGTCTCGAGACACCGAATCTGGACGAGCTCCTCTCGTACGCGTGAGCGCCGGAGGGATGGTGAATGTTTCGGGGAGCAGAGTGACTCAGCGGGACCAGATCACAGGTGCCACGAACTGACCCGGAGGATTCCTGACTCAGGGGGACGGGCACCCGCACTCTGCGAGGGCACCAGAGCAGGCTCGGAGCGGAAACATCGGAGCGCCAACAGATACCGACTCGGATCACTCCACGTAGCCCAGTTCCCGCAGCGCCTCGATGGTCTCGGCCTCTCTTCTTCCCAGTTCCGTGGGTAGCGGAGTCGGGCGGTTTGCCTGCCATCTCCGCAGCTCCTCCAACAGGAGCCGAACGCTGGCAGGCTCCTGCTCGAGCAGATTCTCCGATTCCGCCGGATCCTTGGCCAGATCGTGCAGCTCCACCGGTTCGCCACCCGCCAGGATGAGCTTCTTGGTGCCGACCTGAATCGACTGGAGACGCTGCATCAGCGGAGAGAAGTCGAAGTCGGCCATCTCTCTCGCGAAGATCCGCTCCTGGTCCAGCGGCAATCTGTACTCCGCTACCAGCGCGCGGTCGGCGTCGATCTCCGGTCCGAGCAGACTTTCGCCCTCGTGCGGTGGCCAGCGCTCGCGAGGCAGGTCGGTGGCCTCGAGCACCGTCGGGAAGACATCGACCAGCTGTACCGGATCGTGGCGCCGAGTACCGGCTGGTACGCTGCCGGGCAGTCGCAGCAGGATCGGCACTCGCAGCAGAGTCTCGTGAAGGCTGAACTGGTGCTCCATGAGTCCGTGATCTCCGATGTTCTCGCCGTGGTCTCCCAGCACGACCACGAGCGTCTCATCGAGCAGATTTTGGCTTCGCAGAGTCTCGAGGACCTTGCCCAGGCGAGCGTCGGCAGAAGCGACTTCCGCCCTGTAGAGCCGCCGAAGCACTGCCAGCTCCGCTTCGGACAGCTGGACTTTGCCAGCGATCACCCGGCGGGCATCGGCGCCTTCGAACGACCGCAGCCTGTCGCTCTCTGCGCTAGATACGCCTTCACCGAGAAGCAGTTTTTCGAACTGTGGCGGCGGCCTGTAGGGCAGGTGTGGATCCATGAAGTTGAGGAACAGGAAGAAGGGTCGCTCCTGGGAGCGACCGGTCAGCCATTCCTGCACCATGCGGTCCGTGGCTTGCCGGCGCAGGTTGCCCGGATCGTGCCTCGGCCAGCTGTTCTTGAAGACCGCGAAGCCCTGATGAAACTGCTTGCCCCGGGTGATGTGAGGGTTCTCGCTGAAGGCTGCCGTGTCGTGAGTGTCGGAGAGGAGCTCGGCGAGCGTTTGGGCCTCGTGAGAGAGTGCTCTCCCTTCGTTGTGGGCGTTGTGCCGAGAAGGGAAGAGGCCGGTGAAGATCGATGCATGTGCCGGCACGGTCCAGGACGCCGTCGATCTGCCTTGCATGAAGAGTGTCCCTTCGCGGGCCAGAGCGGCGATGACAGGAGTGTGCGATCCCGGGGCGGGGTCGACGGCGTCGGCCCGCAGGGTGTCGAGGACCACCAAGAGGACGTTGGGCGGAGTCTCTGGCGGGCGAGCCGGGCGATCGCAGGCCGAGATCATTGTGCCAAGAGCCAGCAGCAGGCCCCCAGCTGGTGCGAGGGGCTTCACGGATCCTGCTTCTTTCATTGCCCTTCGACGGCTTTGTTGACCCACCACCAACCGTTTCTGGTGGCGAGCGTTCGTCGATAGCGCGTCCGGATGAAGCTCAGCAGCTGAGGAGCCCTGTCCTTCAGGACCCTACGGTTGTAACGTGAGAGGAAGAGGTAGGTGGGATTTGCGGCCATCAGCTCCTCCGGCACCGTCTGCCACTTGCTTTCAGGAAGCAATGCCCAGGCGTGTCCACGGACTGCGATGGCCTGGCGCCTGCCCGACATCCAGAGATAGCGCTGGTCGCCGAAGACATAGATGGGACCGGGGGAGCTCCCGGGATCTCTCAGAAACTGCGATTTGCTCCACACCCGACGCGAGTCACGATCGGTCCGCACCGCCAGTGGCGCCTCGAAGTCCATTCGAGCCGCCGATTGCAGTGTCTGAAATTTGGCAAGACCCCGTTGGCAGAGAAGTACTGTGGGGAAGCCGAGCAGAAGGACCCCGAGGACCGAGGCCAGCAGCATCTTCCGCGACTCGGAACCAGAGACCGTCAGAATCCAGTCCAGTCCGAAGGCAGCCAGGAGGCCCAGCGGCGCGAAGAGGAGGACCTGGTGATACTCCCACCAGGAGATCCTCTGCAGGACGATGAGCAGGGTCCCGAAACCGAGATAGAACAGAGCCCCGAGGGCGAGGAAGGGCTGTCGGGTACGGCGGAGGTGCAGCAGCCCGAGTAGGACAAGGGGTAGGAACGGCCAGTGGACATGCAGGGTCCAGAGGAACGAGTCCGTCAACCTGGAATACGGGGCTGCTGGAATCTCATGGAGAGCCGACCTGGGGTACAGAAAGGTCACCGAGAAGAACTCCCGGAATGCGCCGCCCATGGTGAGATGAAGGACGATGGGAGCCCAGACAACGAGAAAGCCGGCCAGGGCCGTGATTGCCATTCGCCATGTGGTCTTCCACTCGAGTGATTCATCGCGCCACAGCCTGACCAGGACGAATGCCACGAAGATCAATGGCATCAGGACATAGGGCAGCTTGAGGAGTGCGATCACGCTTGCCGAGGCACCGAACAAAAAGCTCCAGAGGAAGGAGCCGACCCGCTGCGACAACTTGAAGGAGGAGAGTAATGCGAGCGCCATGGGCAGGCTCATCAGAGCCTCGACCTGGGTCATGTGCTCGGAGGTTGCGAATGCGTAGTAGGTTCCTACGGATGCAAGTGGCACCAAGGCCACCGCGACGGGATGACGCACGCAGAGCATTGCTATCCACGCCAACACCATGCCAGCTGCCAGCTGCCACAACAGCTCGGCCGTGTGGATTCCCGGCTCGTCGAGCCCGAAGAAGACACCTGCCAGCGCGAAGAGGTAGAAAATTCCCGGGGGTTTGATATCCCAATAGTCGACGTACAGGGTCTCGCCGCTGGCGATCGTCCTTCCACCATAAGCAAAGATCGACTGATCGACGAGGAAGGGGGTCCAGAGCGAAAGGATGCCCAGGGTCGCGGTCAGCAACAGGGACAGGCCCAGAAGGACTGCCGCGCCGACTCCGACCGGCGCAACCCTCGACTCCTCCTGCCGATGTAGAGCCTCGCTTGTTCTCATTTCCGGTGCTTCGAACCCCACTGAGCTGGCTGCGGTAATGTTACTTCAGGTGCTGGAT
>JARFQS010000247.1 GCA_029287645.1 Thermoanaerobaculia bacterium
GCCGGAGTAGAGCTTCTTGGCGTCATCCACCGTTGCGATGCTGACGCCGGAATTGCCGATCTTTCCGTAGATATCGGGCCTCGGATCGGGGTCTTCTCCATAGAGTGTCACGGAGTCGAACGCGGTGGACAGTCGCTTGGCGGGCATCTCCTTGGAGAGATAGTGAAAGCGTCGATTCGTCGCCTCTGGACCCCCCTCTCCGGCGAACATGCGGGTCGGGTCCTCCCCCATTCTCTTCAGCGGGAAGACACCTGCCGCGAATGGGAACATCCCTGGCGCGTTCTCGGTGAGCAGCCACCTCAGGATGTCCCCCCAATCCTCGTAGCGAGGCAGGCTGACCTTCGGGACTCGCGTTCCGGACAGACTCTCGGTGAAGAGTGGCTGCTCCACCACTTTGTCCCGAACCTGAAAGCGATATCGATCGGCACGGTACCGCCTGACGGTTGCCGGCCACTCACGCAAGAGATTCCGGCACTCGGGGTCCAGGGTGGCCTCCAAGGCGTTGTATCGGTCCACCAGGTCCCTCAAGTACTCGGGTTCGGCCTCCTCGTGCTCGATCACCTGGACAACCTTGTCAGCTCCTGGCTCCACGATCTCCACACTCTGCTTGCCCACCTCCGCTCTCAACACCTCGATCGTGCCGTTCAGTTGATAAAGACGCCGGGCAATCGTGGTCTGCTCCTGAACGAACCGATCACGGGCCTCGCTACTCTCTACGATCTCCGCCAGATATCGCACGCGCTCGGGAGGAATCACCTGGGCCTTGGGTGCTTCGTCGAACGACATCGAAGCCAGCGGCTGGAATCGGCCCTCCTGCTTCTCTTCCAGAGACTCCACCAGTGCTTCGTAGAGCCGGTTGACACCTGGATCATTGAACTGGGAAGCCACGGTTCCGAAGATCGGCAGAGTCTCGTCCTCTCCCTCGAACGATCCGTGATTTCGGCGGTACTGCCGCCGAACGTCTCGCAAAGCGTCCAGGGAGCCTCCTTTGTCGAACTTGTTGATCACGATGAGATCGGCGAAATCCAGCATGTCGATCTTCTCGAGCTGAGTGGCCGCACCGTACTCCGCCGTCATGACATACATCGCGAGATCGGAGTGCTCGACGATCTCGGTATCGGACTGTCCGATTCCCGAAGTCTCGACGATGACGAGGTCGAATCCGGCGGCCTTGCAGATCTCGATCGATTCCCGCACGTACTTGCTGAGCGCCAGATTCGACTGCCGGGTGGCCAGCGATCGCATGTAGACCCGCGGATGGTAGACGGCATTCATTCGGATGCGATCCCCCAGCAGGGCCCCACCGCTTTTCCGCTTGGAGGGATCCACGGAGATGACCGCGAGCTCCTTGTCGGGAAAATCGACCAGAAACCGCCGAACCAATTCGTCGACCAACGACGATTTCCCGGAGCCCCCTGTGCCTGTTATTCCGAGAACTGGCGTCGTCGACTCGGCATTCAGGTCGCTCAAGGCCTTGTCGATCTCTGAAGACAGCTCAGGGTAGTTCTCCGCCAGCGAGATCATCTGCCCAACGGCCCTCGGATTCCGGTCGCTGAGCGCCTCGATGTGCCCGTTGAGCGGCGGCTCGACGGTCGGAAAATCGCAACCCTTCAGGACATCATCGATCATCCCCTGCAGGCCGAGCGCGCGACCATCGTCCGGCGAGTAGATGCGGTCGATTCCGTAGGCATGAAGCTCCTCGATCTCATCGGGGAGGATCGTGCCGCCACCGCCCCCGTAGATTCGGATCCTCGCTTCGGCTTCCGCGAGCAAGTCGTGCAGATACTTGAAGAACTCGAGATGCCCCCCCTGATAGGAGGTGATGGCGATTCCCTGCACATCTTCCTCGATGGCACATTCGGCGATCTCGGCCGCAGACCGGTTGTGACCGAGGTGGATGACCTCGGCACCAGAAGCCTGCAGCAATCGCCGCATGATGTTGATCGCCGCGTCGTGACCATCGAAGAGCGAGCCGGCGGTGACGATGCGGATGTGATGCTTGGGTCGGTAGATCTCGGTCTCTCGGGTCATCGGACCGATTCTATCGCGGACCGACGCCCTTGCCTCTCCCTCCACTCTTCAACGCGAGGCTTCCTTTCGGGCCCTCCCTGGTCGGTTTCGCCACCGAATCTGCGGGAAACGGTATGGTAGATTCGACATCGCCAATTCGAGGTCAGGCAATCGCTCGGAGAATGGCCTCGACCTCCGCAGCCGAGCGCCCCACCTGCAGCCGGGAGTCTTGAATCATGCAGCCCAAGAAAGCTCGTCGTGAAGAGGTTCTCGAGAAGCTCGAGGAGGCCGGCGGTCGCAGAACCGGAGTCGCTGCCTCGGTGCAACGCAAGACGCTGGTACCCGAGGCCGACGTCTACGGCGTCGCCACGTTCTATTCACTTCTCGCCGAACCGGACGCCGGGGTACGGGTGTGCCAGGGCCTGACATGTCAGCTGAGCGACTCGCAAGGCCTGATGTCGGAGCTGGAGTCTGCGGGCCAGGACGCAGTGTACGCGTCCTGCCTCGGACAATGCGACCAGGCTCCTGCCTCTTGGAATCCGGAGGATGAGACTCCGATCGATCGGGCGTGCACAACGCCGAGCAGTCCCGACCTGGCTATCGACCTCGAGGCGGCCGACTCTCTCGACTACGCCGCGCTGCGCCGCAGCTTCGAGCAGGGTCCGGACTGGGTTCTCAATGAGCTGGAGAGCTCGGGCCTGACCGGCCGAGGGGGCGCCGGCTTTCCAGCCCATATCAAATGGCGGGCCATCCGAGACCAGGCCGAATCAGAGCGCTACGTCGTGCTGAATGCAGATGAAGGAGAGCCGGGCACTTTCAAGGACCGCGAAGTCATCCTCAGGCGCCCCCATCTCGTTGTCGAAGGTCTGGCCATCGCGGCAAGCTGCCTCGAGGCCCAGGCGATCTATCTATATGTTCGAGGCGAGTTCGGTCGCGTCCGTGCCGCACTGGAAGCGGCTCTTGAAGACGCCCGCGAAGCTGGCCACATAGATCAGCGCGTGAGCTGGCACTTCGAAGATGGACATGGTGCCTACATCTGTGGTGAAGAGACCGCACTGCTGGAAGCTCTCGAAGGAAAGCGCGGCATGCCACGCATGAAGCCACCGTTTCCAGTCGAGAAGGGCTTTCGGGGCAAGCCCACCCTGATCCAGAACGTCGAATCGATCGCCTGCCTTCCGGCAATTCTCCAGCGCGGTGGCGAGTGGTTTCGCCGTCTCGGGCGCACCGAGCCCGGTACCAAGCTCTATTGTCTGTCGGGCCACGTCGAGCAACCAGGGGTGTACGAGGCCCCAATGGGTTCAACGATGCGGGAGCTTCTCGAGCTGGCGGGTGGCGTTTCCGGGACTCTGAAGGCCTTCTCCCCAGGAGGAGCCTCCAGCGGCTTCCTCCCTGCATCGAGCGTCGACATCGCGATGGACTTCTCCACCCTTCGCGAGGCAGGCAGCATGCTGGGCTCGGCGGGAGTGGTGGTGCTCAACGACACGGTCGACATGGTCCAGGCCGCGCTCACCCAGGCGGTCTTCTTCGAGGAAGAGTCCTGTGGTCAGTGCTCTCCCTGTCGAATCGGCACCCAGATCCTGCGCCAGGCTCTCCAAAGATACGGCGACGGAGATCCGAACGCTCTCGCCTATGTCCAGGATGTCGCCTGGGGAATGGGAGAGGCCAGCATCTGCGGGCTGGGGCAGGCTGCCGCCCTGCCTCTGACAAGCGCCATGAAGTACTTCCCGAGCGAGTTCGGTCTCGCATCGGAGTCAGGAGGTGGTTCCACATCATGACGGACAACGGATTCGTGATCATCGACGGCAACGAGATGACCTTCAAGG
>JARFQS010000243.1 GCA_029287645.1 Thermoanaerobaculia bacterium
GCACGTGCCCTACGTGACGCAGGCCTATGGGGTCATGGTCTTGGAGGGCTCTCATGGCGATGGAAACCGATCGGCGCGCCGCAAAGCCGGGTGGGAACAGCTACCGCGTGGGGACTCTCCGATCAATGTTGATGGCTGGTACCCACCTTATGGTGTGCCGGCACCTACGGTTGTGGACATCAACGGTGATTCCCGGCCCGAGATTGTCGTCTCTCTGAATGACGGCTACCTGTACGCCTTCGACTCCTCGGGCGTGCGCCTCTGGCGGACGAGCTATCGTCACGGCAAGTCGATGCTCTTCAGCTCGGAAGCAACCGTGGCTGACCTGAACCAGGACGGCTCCCCCGAGGTCTTGATTGCCACCTACGGCGATCCCGACGTCCACGACTCCGGTCACCTGATGATCCTGGCTGCCGACGGAGAGGTACTGCATGACATTTCGTTGCCGAACCCGGGCCACAACGGCAACGGCAACGGCGCTCCGGCTGCGCCAACCGTGGGCGATCTGGATGGTGATGGCCAACTAGATATCTTCGTCCAGACTTTCGATCACGGCCTCGACCAGTTCACGGTGCCTGGGTCGGGCACGAACTGTCTCCTCTGGGAAACCGCGCGCGGTGGTCCCATGCGGACGGGTCAGCAGAATGGCGCTTGGCAGCTTGGCAGAATCTTCGCCGATGGCTTTGAAACGGGTGGCACCTCCACGTGGTCGGCGGCAGTTCCATGAGCCGGGTGCTACGATCCGGCGAGTGAGTACAGAGGCCCGCGGCGGCCAAACCTCCGGATCTGGTATTCGACTCGCGGTCCTGGCCGCAATCCTCGTTATTCCTGCCTGGATTCTGCGCTTCTTGGCCCTGCAGCAGCTCGGCTTCGGTCGAGGTGCCACCCACCTGCGGGGTTTCGGGGCCGATCTCGCAGTAGCGCTCGTGTTTCTGGTCGTAATCGTCCTGGTAGCCGGCTGGAGACGATGGTTGGCTGTCATCTTGGCCGTGCTGTGGGTCCTTCTTCAATACGCCAATTACGAGCATGTCCTGGCTCTCGACGCCCCACTGAGCCTTACCTACTCGGGGTATCTCGCCGATCCGACATTCCTGCTGGGCTCCGGCCTGGCCCTGTCGCGTCCCCTCCTCCTACTGATATTGCTCGTCGTAGTAGGTGTTTCTACCTGGGTAGTCCTGAAACGGCCCTTCTACAGGAGAGCTGTGACGATGTCACTGGTTGGAGCTCTAGCAGCTTGCCTGGCTCTTTGGGCGTGGCCTGCACGGCCCGAGACCTTGGCGTGGAAACGTAGCCATTTCCTCTTGGAAGAGCTTCAGCGATACCTACCTGCTGGAGGATCTCGGGCGCCCAGCCTTGAACAGAGTGAGGACGTTGTCGGGAAGGTGACAGAAATCTGGAGAACCGACTTGTCGGGTGAGCCATGGATGGATCTCGGTCACGCCGGCCAGAACATTCTCGTGGTTGTTCTAGAGGGAGTCTCTGGAGCCTACCTGCCACTGCTCGCGAATTCGTCGGGTGTCGAATCCTCGATCGAGATGGCTCGCCTAAATCGGGTGGCACTTCGTGGCGCGACGGCTGCGCGGCTCATCGGGCAACAGCGCCAGACCAATCGAGGACTCTATGCGCTGCTCTGTGGGCGATCGCCGAGGCTCGGATCGAGCGCTCCCAGGTTGAACGACTACGCAGTTGGTCCGTCCGACCCTTGTCTACCAGAAGTCTTGAAAGGTCATGGGTACCGCACCGTATTTCTCCAAGCGAGCCCACTGTCCTTCATGATGAAGGGACAGGCCATGCCCCGAGTCGGGTTCGAAACCGTGATCGGTGAGCGTGGCGATGAGCCTGCCAACCTCAGGAGCAAGTGGGGCATCGACGATCGGGCCTTCCTGGATTTGAGCTTCGATCAGATCCGACAACTCGAATCGGAAAGCGAGCCTTGGTTTCTCACGCTGCTCACCGTCGGAACACACCATCCCTTCACGGTCCCCGAATTGGCGGAGATTCCCGCGGAAGACGGTTTGCCGCGAGCTATGGCCTATCTGGACGAGGCGATTGGGGACTTCGTCGATCGACTGGAGAACGAAGGCATCCTCGACAACACTCTGGTCGTCCTGACGAGTGACGAGTCTGCGGGCCTGCCCCGCAACGACAACGACTTCGTTCGGACACTGAGCCAGAACTGGAGCCTGGCCATTCTGATGCTGCCGGGTGAGGAGCCGCGTCTTCTCGAAGAGCCTTTCCTGCAGAGCGATCTCGCAGTGAGCGTGCTGGACTATCTGGGCCTTCCTGACGAAGCGGCTTCTTTCACAGGTCGAAGTCTCTTTCGAAACTACCCCGAGGAGCGGCCGATCTTCTTCGCCAACACCCATCAAGGGCGGGTCTATGGTCTGTTTCCTCCCGATCGGCTACTGAGCTGCCGTGAGGGAGTTGCGGATTGTCGGACCTTCGAGCTCTCCCCTGGAGGATTGTTCGCCGGGGGTGAGGGATTGGGAGCGACAGGGCCGCGTGAGAGGGCGATGCTTCGAGCCGCGACCCAACTTTCACTGAAAAAGGGTGGCACCGGTGCCGAGGGCAGGACGTTTCAGCTGGTCGAGGAGCTCGAAGTGCCGGTAATGGCCCGGCATCGGAAGATCTTCGACGGGCAGTACCTCGACGTGCCGGACTCGATGGTCGTAGAGGTCGAGATCGAGGGTGAGGTGGTGGGCGAGAGCGGGTGGCTCCACTTGCGTCACGACCTCGTCAGCCGCGAGGCCAAGCACTATCTCGCTCGGCTGCCAGTCATGGGCCCAGGAGACAGGTTTCGCCTCCGGTATCGCTTGCACCCTGGTGGTCCGCTTTCGGGCCTGATCTGTCGCGGATCCGCGGATCTGCTCGACACGAATCGACTCGATCTTCGGCTCGACGTGGCCGAGCTGAAGATTCGACCCGAAAAGGGACAAGCTCTCGGTGTGGGCGTCGAGGTTCTCGAGGAATCGGTGGATCGGCGCCTGGATCCGGAGCCTCTGCATCTTCCTTTCGAGCCCACGAATCTGACACTGGCGCCGTGCTCGACCGTGGCAGTCGGGAATCAGATCCTCGCCGAGCACTGCCCTGCGGGGCAGGTGGCGCTAGGGCCCCGCTTCTACGCACCCTTGGGGGCAAGGCTCGAGATCATCCACCGGGTCGAGGGCCTCGAGGCCGCCAGCCGGCTCTTCAGCGCCGTCGGTTCCCAAGGCCCTCCGATGGTGCTAGCCCAAAGCCCGGTGCAGACTCTCGAGGCCGGAGAGACAATGGAAATCGTCTTGTCGCTCGAGGTGGAGGCAGTGCTCAACGAGCTCATCGTGGGCCTGGCCGTCGCAGAGGGCTCGTCGCCAAGCACCTCCTTCCGGCTCCTCGACACCACCGTGACGATGATTCTGCCCTGAGGCGTCAAGGAGGGCTGGGATCTGTGTCCCACCTCTCGGCCAACTCCGTCAATTCGAGCTGTAGCGAGGCTGCCAGGCGGCAATCGGGGTCGTCCCGGAGTCGCCTCTCCACCTCGAGAAGGGTCAGCTTCAGCCTCTCCGGGTCGGTGCCAGCCGCTTTCAGGGTGGCCTCGGGATCCTCCGGATTCACGTAGCGATACTCGAGCCGATCGAGGAGTTGGGCACGCCCCGGCCGGCGCGAGAGAAATACCATCGCCACATCGTCCCAGTGGACGAGAGCGAAGCGGTCCGGTGTGAAGAGCACCGCGTTGGAGGTCAGGTGAACCAGCCGTGGCTCACCACCGGCAATGAGGGGCGGTTCGAGCACGGGTCGCCTTCGTCTGTCGTAGCGCACCAGTGCACCGTCGATCTCGTATCGATCGAGCAGAGCATTCCAGGCCTGGCTGTCCTTGCGCGCCGCGGCCAGCTCTCGCAAGAAGTCCGGGTTCAGCTCGTTGCGGCCATCGTTGAAGATCTGGCGCGGCGGGAAGAGACGCCACAGCAGGTAACCGCCGAAAGCCACGTTGTTGTAGAGGTTGCCCAACTCGGGGACCTGTTCGATGAAGTCGACCGATTGCTCCGGGAATCGTCCGGGCTCGAGGCCCCACCCAACGTTGTATCGACCCTGCCGGGGTGCCAGGGGCCCGCGGGTCGGGGGCCAGATGCACCAGGCCATCCCAAGCAAGCAAGCGAGCACCGGTAGGAGCCGTGCCCGGGTGGAGCGTATCGGTGCCCTCCAATCGAAGGTAGCCAACTCGGCGAGGGACTCGGAGGCGAGAAAGAAGGCTCCAACGAACAGGGGCGCCTGATGGCGCATGGATGTACTGGTCAGGGCCATGAGTGCGAGTGTGACCAGGCCGGTCGCTGGATCGATACGATGCGTGCAACGATACGTCTGGACGAGCAGCAGGGCCAGCAGAGCCAGGCCGATGAAAAGAAACGGCTGGGGAGCCTTCCAGACAGGGAGCCACTCCGGGTTGACTCCAGGAACGTTCTCCAGGGCTCCGGAGATCTCCACCGGTACTGCGAAGAGCCTCCAGCCCGCCGGATTGAGGAGCATTGCGAGCAGCATGGCGATGGGTAACCCGAACACCCACCTCCACGGGATCGGACTCGGCCCCCTTCGCGGCGTGCCCCAACCGCCCGGAAGGTGTGTCCCCACCAGAAAGGCACCGCAAAGCACAGGTGCCATCAGGGATCCCGGGTGGGAGTTGGCCCACAAGAAGGTCAGCAGCAGCACCAGGGCCACGGGCCAGCGCTGTCTACCGCGACGGAACTCGGCGAGCAGCCACAGCAGCAGGGCGAGCGCTACCAGCGTCGGGAACTCGGGGCGCAAGAAGAACCGTGGCCGCGCGCCGAGCAGGGTGACGAAAAGAGCCATGCCGGTGCCGACCTCCGGAGCTCCGGCCCGACGTGCCGCAGACCAGAGAATCAGGGCCAGACCCAGCGCCAGGCCGATCCGGAGCACCCATAGTCCAGTGAGGCCGCCCAGATTCTCGACCATCGCCAGACCGACTTGGAAGAGCCATTCGTGGTCGACCCAGGGAGCGCCCTGAGCGGTGAAGCGGAAAGGATCGGGATCGGGAAGAGCTCGATGCTGGAGAATCCAGTGCCCTGCCGTCAGGTGCCAAAAGACGTCGTAGGCGCGGATCTTGAAGGCCGCGGCCACAGCCGTGAAGGCCAGAAGAACAGCGAAGATCCGGACCTTCCAGGGCTCGTCATCACGATGCGCGGGCAGCCCGGTCTCACCTTGCGGCGTCATGAGGCGGATCTTTTCATACCCTCTTCAGCCATCTCAGCGAGCCTGTGCACTGTCGCCCATGTACTGGATCCTGTAGATGGCTCCTGCCCGGTCGTCCGAGACGAGAATCGAGCCATCCGGCGTGACGTGCAGATCCACGGGTCGTCCCCAGGCGTCGTCCCCCTGCAGCCAGCCCTCTGCGAAGACTTCGTAGGAGATCACCTCGTTGCCGTCGAGCCGCGCCAGGGTCAATCGGTACCCGATTGGTGTGCTGCGGTTCCAGGAACCATGCTCGGCGATGAAGATCTGATTCCGATACTCGTCCGGGAAGCTCCCGCCGGTGTAGAAGCGCATCCCGAGTGAGGCGACATGGGGCCCGAGCTTGGCGGCCGGAGGCACGGTTTCGCTGCAGTTCCGCATCTCGCCGAACTGCGGATCGGGTATGTCGCCGCCATGGCAGTAGGGAAAGCCGAAATGCAGCCCTTTCGATGGCGCCCGGTTCAGCTCGTCGGGGGGCAGATCGTCGCCCATCATGTCCCGCCCGTTGTCTGTGAACCAGAGCTCCCCGGTTTCCGGGTGCCAGTCGAATCCGACTGTATTGCGAACGCCGTGAGCATAGATCTCGTGATTCTCGCCATCGATGTCCATACGGGTGATCGAGGCGTAGATCGGCTCCTCTTTTTCGCAGACGTTGCACGGAGCCCCCACCGGCACATAGAGCTTGTCGTCGGGACCGAACCGAATGAACTTCCAGCCGTGATGGGTGTCGCTCGGGAAATCGGCATTCACTACCACCGGCTCCGGCGGGTCCTCCAGCCTCTCGTCGATCCCATCGAACCGCAGTACCCGGTGGATCTCGGCCACATAGAGCGAGCCGTCCCGCCAGGCCACGCCGTTGGGAGCGTTCAGATCGGTTGCGATCGTGAGGATCCGATCGGCGACTCGATCCCCGGTCTCATCGACGACCGCATAGACATTGCCTCCCCGGCGGCTACCCACGTAGAGAATGCCCGTCGGGCTCTGGGTCATGGCCCGGGCGCCGGGGACTTGATCGGTCAGCAGGTCGATCTCGAAGCCGTCCGGGAGCTGGATGCGGTCGAGGTGAACACCCTCCATCTTGCCGGCCGGCAGGCAGGCGGGAAGAGTCAGCACGGTGGTCAGGGCGACAAGAGACGTGACCGCGAGCGCGGGTCGGATGTGAGTCGATTTCATGGTCTTCAGAACATAGCGTCCAGGCGACGCGTCCGCAAGGTCGCGAAATCGAAGGGCTCAGGGCGGAGGATCTCGGCCGGGCCTGAGCCATGACCTCGACCTGACCTTCGGGGAGCACGCCTCAGGGCATGGGAGAATGGAACATCGCATCAGCGAAGGAGGTTGGAATGACCGATGACAAGCAGCAGTTCCTAGCTAGCGTCCGGATCTTCTCCGATCTGGATCCGGACGAGCTCGCTCTCGTTGCCGAGGTGGCACTGGAGTTGGCTTGGGAGCCAGGAGAGGAGGTCTATGGAGTGGGAGACGAGGGCAGCTCGATGTTCGTTGTTCGCGAGGGTCTCATCGAGCTCTACGGCGTCGCGGGTGGTGTCGAGAGACACTTCATGACTGCGCGCCCCGGCAACGCCTTCGGGCTACTGTCCCTGATCGATCCGGGTAGTCGGCCTGCTACGGCGCGAGTCGCGGAGCCGACGACGGGCTTCCAATTCGAAGGTGAGGACCTGGCCAAGCTGGCCGAGGAGCATTCCGCTGCAGGCATCAAGCTCTTCAGGGCACTTCTCGCGGTTCTGGGTGAGCGGGTACGGATGCTTTCAAATCAATACCGCGACACCGTGGCGTGGAACCTCCAGGTTACAGGGCTCGCCAGCCTCAATCTGGAGCACTTGATGAGCGAGCGGGTCGAGGTGGTCGTCGAAACGCTGCGAGGCCGGCCGATCCAGGGGACACTGGTGCGGTTCGA
>JARFQS010000090.1 GCA_029287645.1 Thermoanaerobaculia bacterium
CCGCGACTCGATTCGTCGGCAGCGTCAGATGTGTATAAGAGACAGGTCCAGGCGGACATCCTGAAGGAGGACCAGGCACAGAATACCTGCATCTTCTCGACCGAGTTCGCCTTGCGAATGATGGGGGATATCCAGGCCTATTTCATCGATCAAGGCGTCCGCAATTTCTATTCGGTGTCCATTTCGGGCTATCACATAGCCGAGGCCGGAGCGAATCCGGTCAGCCAGCTCGCCTTTACTCTGGCCAACGGATTCACCCTCGTGGAGTACTACCTTTCCCGGGGTATGAAGATCGACGACTTCGCACCGAATCTCTCGTTCTTCTTTTCCAATGGAATGGACCCGGAATACTCCGTGATCGGCAGGGTCGCCCGGCGCATCTGGGCCAAGGCGATGCGCTACAAGTACGGCGGCAACGAGCGGTCGCAGAAGCTCAAGTATCACATTCAGACTTCGGGTCGAAGCCTGCAAGCTCAGGAGATCGCTTTCAACGACATCCGCACCACCTTGCAGGCTCTCTATGCCATCTACGACAACTGCAACTCTTTGCATACCAATGCCTACGACGAGGCCATCACGACGCCCACGGAGGAGAGCGTCCGGAGAGCGGTTGCCATTCAGCTCATCATCAACAAGGAGTTGGGTCTGGCCAAGAACGAGAACCCGCTCCAGGGCTCATTCGTGATCGAGGAGCTGACGGACCTTGTCGAAGAGGCGGTCTTGAACGAATTCAGGAGTCTCTCGGAGCGTGGCGGGGTCCTGGGTGCCATGGAACGCATGTATCAGCGGACCAAGATTCAAGAAGAGTCTCTGTTGTACGAGTCGCTGAAGCACAGTGGCGATCTGCCTATCATCGGAGTCAACACCTTCTTGAACCCCGAAGATTCGACGACTCGACTTCCCCACGAGGTGCAACGCTCCACGGTCGAGGAGAGGGACTATGCGATAGCCTCTCGGCTGGCCTTCAGCGAACGGAACAAACCCGAGAGCGAGGCGGCCTTGGAGGGCCTGCAGAGGGTCGCCATCGAGCAGGGAAACATCTTCGAGGCTCTCATGGAAGTGGGGAAGATCTGCAGCCTCGGCGAGATTTCCAGCGCTCTGTACGCGGTCGGCGGCCAGTATCGGCGGAACATGTGAGCGGGATGGAGAGTACCCAGTAATGGGAGGTCAGCAGCGTCCGTTTCCTCCTGTCTCGTACTCCGAGTGGCGCAAGCGAGTCGATTCCGAGCTGGGCGAGGCCGAATTCTCTTCGGCTCTGACATCGAAGGGTTCTGAAGGCTTCGCGGTCGAACCTCTCTTCACCTCCGTGCATCCCGAGGAGCTGCACGCCTCCGATCCGTTGGGGGTCTGGACCTTGGTGGGTGGTGGCGGCCATTGGCGGCCCTCGAACCTGGCCCCTGACACGTGCCAGACTTGCGACGGCGAGGATGTGGCCGAGATCAACCGCCGGCTGAAGAAGGAACTGGCCGGCGGATCCAACGGCGCCTGGTTGAGACTCGGTTCCAGGCTGGGGACGCTGGCGACGGTCCGGGACTTTCAGAAGGCTACTGAGGGTCTTCCTGTCGAGCCGCAGCTCTGGATGCTCTCTTTCGAGGGGGACTTGGAGGCAGGATCCTCTCTGGCGATACGGGCGCTGGAGGAGAGACGACGAGAGGGGAGCGCTCCCCGTGTGGTCCTGAGGTGGGACCCCCTGATGGACAGGGTCGGCGAGGCGATTTCGACCTTCGATCTCCGCCAGGCAGGGGCAGGATTGGCTCACGTCGCCGAGCTGGTCTCGGATAGGTTTCCACACTCCCGATCTATTGTCCTATCGACCCCTCCGTCGCTGCAGACGGGACCCGAACTGGTGCAAGAGCTCGGCATGGTGACTGCGGCCGCGAGCCTCTGCCTGCGCCATCTCGAGGCGAACGGATTGCAGGCGGCAGCTGCAGCTTCCCAGATCGGTTTTTCTCTCGAGACAGGTCGAGAGATCTTCCCGGAGATCGCCAAGCTGCGAGCCCTTCGTCTGCTCTGGAGCCGACTGCTGCGGTACGAAGGGCTGGCAACTGCAGTCGAGCCGTGGCTGCACGCGGTTTGCCCGTCAGAGGACGGGAGGCCTGCCTCTGAAGAGTGGGCGCACCTGCTTCGCGGGACGACCGCCACCTTCGCCGCCATGGCGGGTGGAGCCGATGTCATCACCTCTGTGCCCTTCGAGCACGTTGAGTCTTCGGACCGTGCCCGCCTGGCACGGAACGTACAGCTGATGCTCTCTCGAGAGAGCCTTGTCGGGGATGTCGCGGATCCAGGGAGAGGCTCCTACTATCTCGAGTGGCTCACGGAGGAGCTGACCGAAAGGGCCTGGAGGCACTTTCGCGACCTCGAAGCGAAGGCAGGAGCCACTCCGATGCGGGGTGAGACCGGAAGGCCGGAGGTAGCGGCATCGGAGCCATCAGGAAGTCGAGCGGCCGCCGACGAGAGAGACTTTCCCTACCGTGATTCCATGCCGGGGTTTCCGCCATTCATCCGGGGCCCCTACAGCACGATGTACGTACGCCGGCCGTGGACGATCCGACAGTACGCCGGGTTCTCGACAGCCGAGGAGTCGAACGCCTTCTATCGTCGCAATCTGGCCGCCGGGCAGAAGGGACTTTCGATCGCCTTCGACCTTCCCACCCATAGGGGGTATGACTCGGATCATCCTCGCGTCGCAGGAGACGTCGGCATGGCTGGCGTCGCGATCGACTCGAGTCTCGACATGAGAGTCCTCTTCGACTAGATTCCACTCGACAAGATGAGTTTCTCCATGACGATGAACGGAGCCGTGCTTCCGATCATGGCGCTGTACATCGTCGCGGCCGAGGAGCATGGTGTTTCGGCGGACCAGCTCTCGGGGACGATCCAGAACGACATCCTCAAGGAGTTCATGGTCCGCAACACCTACATCTATCCCCCCGCCGACTCCATGCGCATCGTGCGCGACATCATCGCCTACTGCGCCGAGAACATG
>JARFQS010000424.1 GCA_029287645.1 Thermoanaerobaculia bacterium
ACGAGCCTCTTGCTCGTGTTCGCAGGGCTTGCTTGTGGCAGCGAGCAGAGCGCCCCGACTCCGTCTTCCGCCGACCGGATCATCGCGCTGGCACCTGGCATCACCGAGACCCTGTTCGAGTTGGGTCTCGGCGAACGGGTGGTAGGGGTGGGCAACTACAGCTCGTGGCCGCCGGAGGTCGCGCAGAAGCCGAAGCTCGGAGGTCTGTTCGACGCGCGATTGGAGGCCATTACATCGCTGCAGCCGGACCTGGCGATTCTCCTGCCCAGTGAAGAGGAGCTTCGGGTACAACTCGAGCGTCTGGGAGTGGAAGTGCTGACGGTGCGCAGTGAGACCTTGGCCGATGTGGAGACCATGATCGCCACCATCGCAGAGCGCTGTGGGGTTGCTGACCGGGGAGAGGTGGTCCTGGAGCGCTGGCGCCAGGGCCTGGCCCCGAATCCCATAGAGGGGAGGCCCAGAATCCTGTTGTCCGTCGGTCGAGAGAGCGGTCGGATGGCGGATGTTCTGGTCAGTGGTCCGGGAACGCATCTGGATGAGCTGCTCGGGCTCATGGGAGCGGTCAATGCCTTCGCCGATGCCCCACTCGATTATCCTCAGGTCGGCCTCGAGGAGATCCTGCAGCGCCAAGCCGATGTCGTCATCGATCTCCAGCCGTCGCCTGGAATGTACGAAGAGTTGGCGGTGGAGTGGCAGGACCTGAGAGCCCAGACAGACATGGCCCCCGCCTGTGCCCGAGTCGTGGCCGGTGACCACGTGCTGATCCCGGGCCCGCGGCTGCCCAGGCTGTATCGGGAGCTGCGCGAAGCCATCTCTTCCTGCGGTGAGCTCCCGTGAAAGAAGGAGTCCTGCTGGCGGCCCAGGGAATCGGATGGGAGGCGGACGGGCACCCGATTCTCGCCGATCTGGACCTGGAGGTTCTGACCGGTGAGTGCCTGGCAGTTGTTGGCCCCAACGGCGCTGGCAAGACAACGCTCTTGCGCCTGCTGGTCGGTTTACTGGAGCCCTCCAGCGGGTCCCTGTCCTGGGAGAATTCGGCATACACGGACCTGACCCGACGGGAGCTCGCCCAACGGATCGCCTACGTGCCGCAGAGCCATCCGCTGAGGATCCCCCTGACGGTGGAACAGATGGTGCTGCTGGGGAGATATCCCTATCTGTCGGCTTTGAGGGTGGCGCCTCGGGAGGGGGACTATCGAGCGGTGGCCAGGGCGCTCGAGTTGGCAGGGATCGAAGAGCTGCGTCGGCGACCCCTTGCAGAGCTTTCGGGGGGCGAGCGTCAATCGGTGTACATTGCGTCCGCCCTCGCTCAGGAAGCAGAGCTCATGGTCCTGGACGAGCCGACGACCCACCTGGATCCTCTTCACCAGCGAGAGATCGCCTCGCTGCTCGGTCGCCTCAATCAGCAGGCAGGCTTGAGCGTGGTCGTGGCCACCCACGATCTGAACTTCGCCTCTCTTCTGGCCGACCGCATCCTGGCACTGCGCAACGGCACCGCGGTGGCCTGTGAAACACCTGCCGAGATGCTCAGTGCATCCAGGTTGGAAGAGGTCTTCGGAGCCCCGTTTTCGGTGGTCCGTGGCGGCGAGCGACCCCTGACCCTGTTGGAGTGGGGCTCTTGAGATCTCGAAGAGTGCTGCTGGCCATGGCAGGCCTGTGGTTGGCCACGCTCCTGATCGCGCCTCTCCTCGGCAGTCGCATCTTGACTCTCGGAGACTTGCTGTCGGGGGATGCGACCGTTGGCACCATTTTTTGGAGTCTCAGGGTGCCGCGGGTCCTGCTCGCCATGCTGGCGGGTGGCGCTCTCGCCATGTCAGGACTGGCCCTGCAGACCCTGTTTCGGAACCCTCTCGCAGAGCCGTACACCTTGGGGATCGCGGGTGGCGCGGCTCTCGGAGCCGTTTTGGCCCTGCAGATCGACGGCCTTGGCCAGGCCCTGGGCTTTCCAGCGGTGGCGGTAGCAAGCTTTCTGGGAGCAGTGGTGGTCTCCGCCGTGATTCTGGGTCTTGCGATGAGTGGGTACACGCGGGAAACCTCGACGCTGCTGTTGGCCGGAATCGCCATCTCCCTGTCCTGTTCGGCCCTGGTCCTCTTCGTGCAATATCTGGCCGACTTCACCAAGACGTTTCGAATGGTGCGGTGGATGATGGGGGGCCTGTCCGTGGTCGGCTACGGCGAGGTGCTCTGGTTGCTTCCGTGGACGGTGCTCGGCTTGGTGACCCTGTTGTTGCTGCGATGGGATCTGAATCTCCTGCTCACCGGAGAGGAGCTGGCGGTCAGTCGAGGGGTGGATCTGAAGAGACTGCGACTCGGGGTGCTGGGAGTCGCCTCGGCGATGGTGGGCGCCCTGGTAGCCGTGACCGGCCCTATCGGATTCGTCGGGCTCATCGTGCCGCACATCCTGCGGCGGTGGGTGGGTCCGGACCATCTCTTCCTGATTCCGGCTTGCCTTCTGGGCGGTGGGGCTTTTCTCGCCATCTGTGACCTGGGAGCCCGCACCGTACTCGCCCCCGCCGAGCTCCCCGTCGGTGTGCTGACGGCTCTGCTTGGCGGTCCGTTCTTTCTGTGGCTCCTCATTGCCGGCCGCCGATAGCGTCTTCCCGTGGGCGTAGGGGCTTTAGGGGTACCGGATCGTAGAAGCGATTTGCCAGCCCATCGTCCAAAAAGCACCATCCAGCACTCAAAATGGACAATTTGGAGTCCAAAATGACAACCGGCTGGCATTGAACGTCAGGTGGTTGTCTTCTCGTTCAAGCTGGCTGCCGTGTGGAGGGTCTGGTCGGTGTTGGACTACGCACGAGGCTTTCCCCGTTGTCCTGCTCCCTCCCCGGCCGGCAGAGGCGCCGGCGGCTTCAAGTCTTCACTGCCTCCAACGGTGCCAGAGGTTCGTTCGGGTGGTTCGACAGGGGGGCTCTCGACAAGCGCAGCGCAAGTGCCGTCATCGTCGGCAAGAGATCGGGCGCGCCGGAGAGTGCAGGTGGCGGCCAGCCCTTGAAGTAGAGGAGGGGCTTGACCCCTCCCATGGGAGCCCGCAAGGGGCTCCCCTACATTGCCGCAAGGTCCGCCTGCGAACCAGCCGGACGGACCTCCACGAGACATCGGTTCTCTCCACAGGGCCTAGGTGTGAAATCTCACCAGGTTGTTCACGAGAAGCGCCGGTCCCCTCAGCTCTCGAGGGTCGGGCTAGAATCTGGGGATGCTGCTGTACCGGTTGGGGCCGGAGGGCTTCTACGCTGTCAGGACCGACGAAGGTGAGGTGCGGATTCTCTTCTCCGATCCCTACGAGACGGCGCCGGCCGAGTGGGAGCTCGGGCGCAAGCTGGAAGTCGAGCCGAGAGGGATTCTGGCACCGGTCGAACCCAGCAAGATTCTGGGAATCGGCAGAAACTACGTGCAACACGCCAAAGAGCTCGGCAATCCGGTGCCGGACGAGCCGGTGCTGTTCCTGAAGGCTCCTTCGTCCCTGATCGGGCCGGGTGCCGCAGTCGTTCTGCCGCCGGAGAGCGAGCGCGTGGAGTTCGAAGGCGAGATCGCGGTGGTCCTGAGGCGCCGGCTCTGCCGGTCCTCTGCAGACGAGGCGCGAGAGGCGGTTCTGGGGGTGACCTGCGCCTGCGATGTCACGGCCAGGGACCTCCAGCGTCGAGATGCGACGTTCGCCAGGGGGAAGTCTTTCGATACGTTCTGCCCGATTGGGCCGGCCCTGTTGGTGGAGCCCGATCTGGAGCTCCTGACGGTTCAAACACGGCTCAACGGCGTGGTCGAGCAGGAGGGCAGCGTCTCGGAAATGATCTGGAATATCTCGGAGCTCCTGGTCTACGCATCGCAGATGATGACCCTCGAAGCCGGTGATGTGATCCTCACGGGTACGCCCGAAGGCGTTGGACCGCTCACCCCGGGGGACAGGCTGGAGGTGGAGGTCAGTGGAGTCGGCAGCCTCGAAAACCCCGTCGAGGCAATGAGGCAACCATGACGAGGCAATTCCTGATTCCCTTGCTGTGTGGCATCGTGGTGATGCTCGTGCTGGTCCTGTGGAGGAATTTCTTCTGGCAGCACGCCGCGATCATCGGCGCAGCTGTAGCAGCTCTGGTCTATTCGGCGCGAGGCACGATCGGCCGGCTGCGGGAGATCTACAAGAAGGACTAGCTTTTCAGCTGACGCCAAGGGAAGAGAGTGAGAGCGGCAGCAAGAAGCAAGTAGACTGCGCCCCCGAAGCTCCAGCCGGCGAAGAGCAGAATGAGCCATGCTGAGAGCAGGGCGCTGGCGACCACGGCTCTGACAGCCGGCGAGGACATGGCAAGTCAGGTTAGCACACGGATTGGAACGAGGAGGATGTCGATGAGGCCTGTTGGAATCGTGCTGTCGAGCCTCTTGATGGTCGGTGCCTGTGGCGGCAACAAGACCCCTGGGGATGAGGCATCGAAGCCACTGGAAACGGTGGATGTGGAC
>JARFQS010000506.1 GCA_029287645.1 Thermoanaerobaculia bacterium
GTCGTTGGTCTCGTGGGCTCGGAGATGTGTATAAGAGACAGGTCGTCGAGCTGGCGAAGGACTGGCGCACCGATCGTGTCTTGCGCCAACTCCAGGCGCAGATGATTGTCGCCGACACCCAGAAGAGCTTTCTCGTCTCCGGCAATGGCGATCTCATGCAGCCGGATGCAGACGGCATTCTCGCCATTGGCTCCGGTGCCAATTTCGCCCTGGCTGCCGCCCGTGCTCTCGTCGACCACACCGAAATGCCAGCCGTCGAGATCGTTCGTCAGGCGATGAAGATCGCCGCCGACATCTGCGTCTTCACCAATCACCAACTCACCCTCGAGGAGCTCTAGAATCCGTGGCACCTCTAGCCTCGATCGTCTCAGGCCCGACTCTGAGCCTGGAGGATCTCACGCCCCGGCAGATCGTTGCCGAGCTCGACAAATACGTCGTCGGTCAGCACGATGCCAAGCGTGCCGTGGCCATCGCCCTGCGAAATCGCTGGCGTCGCCAGCAGCTCGACCCGGAGATGGCCGAGGAAGTTCTCCCCAAGAACATCCTCATGATCGGCCCCACCGGTGTGGGAAAGACCGAGATCGCACGACGACTGGCCCGCCTTGCCAAGGCCCCCTTTTCCAAGGTCGAGGCGAGTAAGTTCACCGAGGTCGGCTACGTCGGCCGAGACGTGGAGTCCATGGTGCGGGATCTCGTGGAGGTCGCGGTGGGCATGGTGCGGGAGGAGACCCGCGCCGAGGTCTACGACAAGGCGGCCAAGCGGGCCGAGGACCGCCTTCTGCAGCTACTGGTACCGCCGCCGGCGCCCGGCACCGTGAATCCGGAAGAGGCCGATCCACAGGCCACCCGAGAGAAGTTTCGCCAGAAGCTCCGAGCCGGAAAGCTCGACGACCGGATGGTCGAGATCGAGGTCGAAGACTCCTCCCTGCCGAGCTTCGAGATGTTCACCCCCCAGGGGGTCGAAGAAGTCGGAATCAACCTCAAAGAGATGATGCCTGGATTCTTCGGGCGCCGGCAGAAGCAGAGTGTGAGGGTCGGTGATGCGCGGGAGGTCCTCCTGCAGGAGGAGGCCGAAAAGCTCATCGACCGGCAACAGGTCAGCCGGGATGCGCGCTGGCGGGTCGAGCAGGGTGGCATCGTCTTCCTGGACGAGGTCGACAAGATCGCCGGCCACGATCAGGGGCAAGGTCCCGATGTCTCCCGAGAGGGCGTTCAGCGGGATCTGCTACCCATCGTGGAAGGAAGTACCGTGGCCACCAAGTACGGCTCGGTGAAGACCGACCACATCTTATTCATCGCCGCTGGCGCGTTTCACACCAGCAAGCCGTCGGATCTGATTCCCGAGCTACAGGGTCGCTTCCCCATCAGGGTCGAGCTCAATGCCCTGACCGAGGAGGACTTCGTCCGCATTCTCACTGAGCCGGAGAACGCGCTGACCAAGCAGTACGCCGCCCTGCTTCAGACCGAAGGAATGGAGATCGTCTTCTCGGACGACGCCATTCGGGAGATCGCGCGACTGGCTGTCGAGGTCAACTCCACGACAGAGAACATCGGTGCGCGGCGCCTGGCGACTCTCCTCGAGCGGGTTCTGGACGAGGTCTCCTTCGAGGCTCCCGACATGAAGGGGGTCCGAGTCGATATCGACGCCGCCTATGTGAATCGCGCTCTGTCGGATATCGTCAAGGATCAGGACCTGACCCGCTATGTCCTCTAGCTCGCTCGCCACTTTTCGCGTCGCATCACGGATCGTCCTCTGGACCTTCTTACTGACCGGCCCCCTGTGGGTCGCCTGTGGACGCAAGGAGCCCCCCAGGCCCCCAGCCAGCAAGGTGCCGGCGAAGATCATCGATCTCACCGTGCAGCAGCGAGGGATGGAGTTTCTGCTCACCATGTCCTACCCATCCACCACCATGGGAGGGCTGGCGCTGAGTGAGATCGAGGCCGTGGAGATCTGGGAGGTCGTGCGCTACGTTTCGCCGTTGGTAGGCGAGGAAGAGATCTCCGAAGAAGCCGAGGCACCGATCGCGGAAGAGGCCGCTTCCGTCGAAGAACCCGAAGAAGAGCCCGAAGAACAGCCGCAACCCGGGCTGTTCCAGCTGCCGACCGACATGCCCGCTGAGGATCAGATGGAAGACCTTGTGACGGTCAACCCTCGCGACTTCAGACAATCGGCGCAACTGCGTTGGACCCTTCGGGACGCCGAGCTGACATCGGCCGTCCACGGCGGGCAACTGCTCGTTCGCCTGCCGATCGATGAGATTCCAGAACAGGAGGAAGTCAGGGTCTTCGCCGCGACCACGCTGGCCGGTCCCAGGCTCGTGTCGCAGTTCTCCAACCTGGTGAAGATCGGTCTGCGAGAACCGCCGGAGCCGCCCACCTCCATCTCCGTGACCTCGACGGCATCGGGGGTGGAGCTGGACTGGGAGGTCGAGTCGACCGGGCTGGAGTACAACGTCTATCGCCGGGACGCCAAGGTCAAGGAGTACGGGCCGCCTCTGGCCACCGTACCGACCGAGGCGCAGACCTACACCGATCGCTCAGCCGCTTTCGGCAACCGGTACATCTATAC
>JARFQS010000518.1 GCA_029287645.1 Thermoanaerobaculia bacterium
GAGCATGGCATCCAGGACGCCGTTGACCTCCAAGGTCAAGAGCATGTCGGCCAACCACCGCCGGCAATCTCGATTCCAGCTGCGTCTCAAGTCCATCGCCATTCCCGCCTGGTGGACCGACTGCTTGGAGGCATTGCGCGGCTGCCTGTTCTTCGGTCGAGTCAGGCTGGTGACCACCAACTCCTCGCCGCAGGCGTCGTGGTACTTCTCGGCCAGTAGCTCGATGAAGCTCTTGATTTCGGGTCGCGTGAAGGGGAAGGAAACCTCTTTGAGGATGAAGTGCTCGTTGCCCTCGACCGAGGTCAACTGGCCTTGCTCGACAGCCCGATAGACATCTTCTGGGGTCTTGAAGAACTCGAACCCGTGCCGCTCGGCCTGCTTCTTCTGCAGCGCCATGGAGTTGGCCGTGGCCTGCAGATTCTGGGCTTCGGCCGGGGTCGGAGAGCCGACAAATAGCGCCAGGAGAAGAGTGAGAACCGAGCCCGTCACCGCTGCCCGGGCGAAGCGATAGCAGTCGGTCGAGCTCTGGGCTGATCGTTCCATGGGTTGGAAATGCTGCTGGGTACTGTCCCGAGTCGATGAAGAACCTGGACCCGGGCTGACGTCTTAGGACCTCCCCCCGAGGTATCGATAGCTGACGATACAATACTGGGCACGACTACCGTCAACCGAGAATTTCACACCCCAATGGGATTCATTCTCTTCGAAATCCTCTCTCTGGCACTGCTGGTCGCCCTGTTTTCTGCCACGGGTCGCCTCGTCGAGTGGGCAGTGTCTCGGGGTCACTCCGCTTTTCAGCCGGCCTTCGTGACCCGTCAGGCTCTGGGAATGGCAGTCTGGGTCGCTGCGGCTTTCTGCCTGGCTGCGAGCGGACTCCTGGCACGGTGGCTCGTCTTCGTCCTTGCAGGAGTGATGGTTCTGGCCTACCTCGTGGCTGCGGTCAGAGGGCGTGCTGCGCTGGAGATGCCCAGTCGGAGGGATGTGGGTCTCGAGGGTCTCGGGACGGCGATTGCCGCGAGCTCCATGGGGCTCCTGCTGTGGGCTCTGTTTCTGCAGACCATCTGGCCGGCAGTGGGCTGGGACGCCAACGTGTACCACCTGACCGTGCCGCGATTGTGGGCGGAAGCTGGCGGTTTCAGACCCATTGCCTTCAACGTCTACTCGAATTGGCCGCTGAACACGGAGCTCCTCTTCCTGGTGGCCTCCCTGCTCCGTGACTACGTGCTGGCGAAGCTGATTCATTACTGGCTGGGGGTGCTGACCCTGATCGCAGTCTTCTGGATCGTGCGACGCAGCGCCGGTGCACTCTACGGCTGGTTCGCCGCGGCGCTCGTGCTCTGCAACCAGATCGTGCTGGCCGAGTTCCGCGTCGCCTATGTCGATCTGGCTTTCGCCTTCTTCTTCTTCCTGGCCTTTCTGCACCTGCAGGCAGGCCTGGAGCGGGAACGGCCGGGTCCAAGGGACCTGATCGTAGTCGGGCTTCTCGCAGGGGTCGTGGCTGGGATCAAGCTGACCGGCATCTTCGCGGTACTGTGCCTCGCCATCTTGCTGGTCCTGGAATGGCCGAGGGGAAGGAGGGGTGAGGGCGTTCTGGTCCGGGCGCTCGCTGTCCTACTGCTACCTTCGGGCGTAGTCCTTCTGGCCTGGTTCGTGAAGAGCTGGATCTTCACGGGCAACCCTGTCTACCCGTTTCTCTACGGGGTGTTCGGCGGCCCAGATTGGAGTCCGGAGCTGGGCGAAAGGCTCCACGATTGGCAGCAGGGAATCGGCATGGGCCGAGGTCTGGTGGATTACCTGCTATTGCCGGTGCGAGTCGTTCTGATGGGAGATCGTGGCTACGGTCGTTTCGACGGTCAGATTCATTCCCTCTGGCTGGTCTGGATACCGTTGAGCGTGTGGATGGCGCGAGGCAGCGTCCTCGTCCGCCGATGCCTGTGGGTCGCCGGCCTGTATTTCGTCTCCTGGAGCCTGACTTCGCAGCAGATGCGCTTCCTGATCCCCATCCTGCCGTTCTTGGCAACGGCAGCCTCCTGCTCGTTGGCGGAGCTGCTGCAGAGGATCGAAACGAGGTTTGGCCGACCTCTGAGCAAGTATCTCCTGCCCATCGCGATCGTCCTGATCGTGGTGTTGTCGGGGGGACGCTACCTCTTGGGGGGCTGGAGGTTGACCGGCGTGTACCTGGAGGAGGGCGGTTCGGTCCGAGAGACCGTGATGCATCCGATCTACAGGTTCATCAACGAGACACTGCCGGACGACAGCCGCCTGCTGATGTTGAACACCAATCATGGATTCTTTTGCCACCGGGAGTATCTGGCCGACAGCTTCTTCGAGGCATCGCAGACGAGAGAGCTGGTGAAAGACTGCGAGACGAAACTGGATGTGGCCGAGACGCTGCGTTCCATGGGGCTGACCCACATTCTGATCGAGAATCGCGACCTGGGGATACCGTATCCGAGGGTATTCCGGGAGTTCCTCTCGAGTTCAGAGGGCCTGGCCGAGCCGATCTTCAGCTCCGAGGATGGCCGCTTCGTCGTTCTGGAGCTGCGATAGCTTTCAAAGCGCAACGCCGAGAATCGTGGAATCGCCGGTGTCGCCAGGCTGTGCCCGACGTCGGTTGACAACCCACAGGGCCTCCGAGATACTGGGCCATCGTCGATTTCCGCTCTTCCGAACCATGTCGCCGGGAAACATGCGGCGCAAGATTTTCGACCATCAAAAGCGATCTCTATGAGGGAAAGACAGGACGTCATCCTGGGCGGAGGCCTGGCCGGACTCTCGGCCGCCTACCACCTGCAGCTGGCGGGTGAGCGACACTGGCAGGTCTACGAGCGGGAAGCGCGCGTCGGAGGACTGGCGCGCACGGTGGACACGCAAGGGTATCGCTTCGACTACGGGCCTCATATCCTGTTCACCATCGACAAGGAGATGGAGGAGCTGATCCGCGATCTCCTGGGTGACAACTTTCACGCCCAGGAGCGCCGCGCCTACATCTATCACCGGGCTCACGATCTCTATACGCAGTTCCCGTTCCAGGCCCACCTCTATGGGCTGCCGATTCCGATCGTCAAGGAGTGCTTGGTGGGGCTTACCCGTGCCGTAGAGGCCCAGGCGCGGGGCGATTTCACTCCTGAGAACTACGAGGATTGGATGCGGGGTTTCTTCGGGGATGGCATCGCCGATCACCTGATGATCCCCTACGCCAAGAAGATCTGGACGGTCGAGCCGTCGACGATGGACTTCAGCTGGATCGGTCGCCGCGTTCCGACTCCGGACGTCGAGAGGATCATCCAGGGAGCGCTGACCGGCGAGGTGGATCAGGTGGGTGCCACGGCCCACTTCTGGTACACCAAGCAGGGAGGCATCGAGCCACTACCCAAGGCGCTGGGAGAGAGGGTCTCCGGCCTCCATCTGAACAGCACGGCGGTGCGAATCGAGCTTCCCGCCAAGCGGGTGGTTTTCGAGAACGGCGAGGTCGTGCCTTTCGACCAGTTGGTCTACACCCTACCGTTACCTTTCATCCCACGCTTCATACCGGATCTGCCACCCGAGGTGGAGAGAGCGTGCGAAGGACTGCGTTACCAGGGGATCTACTGCGTGAATATCGGTGTCGACCGTGAGGCGATCTCCGACAAGCACTGGATCTACTACTACGAGGACGAGTTTCCCTTTCACCGTCTCTCCCTGCCTGCCAATTTCAGCCCCGACACCGTGCCCGCGGGCAAAAGCGCCATCGCCACCGAAGTGGCCTTCTCCGACGTCCGGCCTCTGGATCGGGAGACCGCCGTGCAAAGGACCATCGAAGGACTCATCGCATCGAGGCTGATCACCCCTGATGACAACATCTCCTTCGTGCACACGGAGGAGATTCTGCCCGCCTACGTCATCTACGACCTCTCTCACGCCTCCAACGTGGCGATCATCCGAGAGTGGCTCCTGCAGTACGGCATCCGCACGGCAGGTCGATTCGGCGAGTGGCAGTACTTCAACATGGATCACTCGATGCGAAGCGGCAAGCGAGCGGTCGACGAGATCCTCGCCACGAGGTCCTGAATCATGCGTGACCCGTCGGCGTCGGTAGGCGTTGTTCTGGTCAACTGGAACGGCATCGAAGACGCACTCGACGTCCTGGGCCAGCTCGATCGGATCGAGGGGCCGCCGTTGCAGCGACTGGTGGTGGACAATGGCTCGACCGACGACTCGGTGGTCAGGCTGCGTCGCGAGAGGCCTGACGTGGAGATCCTGGAGACGGGCAAGAACCTCGGTTTTGCCGCCGGCAATTTGGCGGGCATCCGCCATCTGGTGGAGACCTACGACTGCGAGTGGATTCTCCTGCTCAATACCGACGTGGAGGTCGACAAGGGCTTTCTCCCACCTCTTCTCGCCGCATGTGTCGAGGAGGAGGTCGGAGCGGTCGGGCCGAAGATCTACTTCCATGACCCGCCAGACCTCATCTGGGCAGCGGGGGGCCGGTTGCGACTTCGCGAAACCGTGACCGAAGAGTTCGGAATTCGACAGCCAGATGGTCCGGCGTGGGACGAGTCCAAGGACGTCACCTATCTGACGACCTGCTGCCTTTTGGTGCCGCGCGATGTACTCGAGAGGGTGGGCCTGTTCGACCCGGTCTTCTTTATCGGGGTGGAGGATGCCGACTGGTGCCGCAGGGCTCTGGATGCGGGCTACCGCCTGCGCTACGTTCCCGAGAGCCAGATCTGGCACAAGGTCGCCACATCCACCGGTGGCAGCTATACGCCGTTCAAGACTTTTCACACGGGCCGCAGCAACGCGCTTTACGCACGACGCCACTTCGGCTTGCCGGCCTTGGTAGCGTTCTTGCTCGCCAACACCCTGGCGCTCGGGGGTGCATTGCTAAGAGAGCTCCCCAAAGGAAATGCCCGAGCCGTCGCCTCGAAAGCCAGGGGGCTCTGGCAAGGATTGAGGGATCCCCTGGGGCCGCCGCCGGGACTGAGGTCGGATCAGGGCTGAGCGTCGGCCAGAGGGCGACATCGCGCCGGAGCACCCACCGCCAGGTTACCTGCTGGAACGTCTTCGAGAACCACGGCTCCCGCTCCGACGAAGGCGTCGTCACCCACCGAGATGCCACCCAGAACAGAGGCGTGAGCGCCGATCGTGACGCGATCGCCAATCCGCGGACAGGCATCTTCGGTGAAGCGCGCCTCTCCG
>JARFQS010000523.1 GCA_029287645.1 Thermoanaerobaculia bacterium
GGCTAGCCCAGTACGCCAAGATCTATCCCGACGAGGGAGTGGCGCTCGGCGAGTTGAACGGCTAGCCCGCATGATGCATGAGCGCGCGAGTAGATTGTGGAAAGCGTCTGTCAGATCAGGTCACCCGCAGGGAGGAGCCCCGGAGGCAACCTTGCAGGTTGTTGAGGAGCGACGAGCGAGGACGGCCAGAGAAGGCGGGCGATCTCCACTAGATGCCGTGTGGTTCATGCGTCATGCGGGCTGGGGGGAAGATGAGTCGTCCTTCTACCCCACTTGAAAGAGAGTTGAGTTGGGAGGACGTCCTGGGCGCTGCCGAGCGGCGCGAGGGCGAGCGTGCGTTCCTGGTGCGGCTCTTGCAGCTGCTCTGCCAGTCTCGGGGGCTCAAGGCTGCGGCTCTCTACTCCCAAGGCAGTGAGTGCTTCGAGCGCCAGGTGGTGTGGGGGTCGGAGGCATTCCCGGCGTCCATCGGCCCTGACGAATCGGCCGGCTTCGAGGGCCTGGAGCTACCGGAGGGCCGTCTTCTCTTCGCCCCGGCCGAGGAGGACTGGAGACTCCCGAAGGGCCCGATCGTCCTGGCTCTGGCCTCGGGCCTCCGTGCTGCCGTTCTCAAACAGCAGCTCAAGGAGCAGAGCTTCGTCGTCAACTATCGCGGCGTCGAGCTGGAGGCTCTCTACGATGTCGGCTTGGCCATCGCCTCGATGCTCAACCTCGAGCAGCTGGGTGAGGAGATTCTGTTGCGCGCCGTGTCGCTGCTGGATGCTCGGCGCGGCGCACTGTACCTGCGCAGGGGTCGACTCCTGGTGCTGGACCATACTCTCGGCGGTAACGCTCGACCCGAGATCCCGTTGGAGGATCCACAGGTGGAGCAGGTCCTGGGGCCGGGACTCGGCAAGGAGCAGGATCTCCTGCCGGGCGCCAGTCATTTGATGGCTGTGCCTGTAGGTGCGGAGCCGAGCTCGCGTGGCATCCTACTGGTCGCCGACAAGGAAAGCCGGCACGGCGTAGGTCCGTTTGAGGAATCGGATCGCCGCACGCTGGCGCTGTTCGCGAATCAGGCGGCCACGGCTCTGGAGACCGCTTATCTGCATAAGCAGGCGTTGGAGAAGGAGCGTCTCGAACGGGAGATCGAGCTGGCTGCGGACATTCAACGCCGTCTGCTTCCGACCACCTTTCCCATCGTCGAGGGCTTCGAGCTGGCCGGCTGGAGCCGACCGGCCCGCCATGTGGGCGGTGACTTCTACGATCTGATGCGCACGGACGAAGGCAGGATCGGTGCGGTGCTGGCCGATGTCTCGGGCAAGGGTCTACCGGCGGCGCTCATGGTCTCTACGATCCACTCGGCGATGCGCCTACTCGTCGAGCAGGAGGAGATCGGCCCGGAGCTGGTCCGCCTGTTGAATCGACACATTTCGGCCTCGACAGCGCCAAACAAGTTCATCACCCTGCTGCTGGCAGAGCTCGATCCATCGACGGGTGAGGTGTGCTACGTCAACGCAGGCCACAATCCTGGTCTGGTGATCCGAGGCGATGGCAGCGTTGGCGAGTTGAGCTCGGGAGGCCTGCCGCTCGGTCTGTTCGGTGAGAGCTCCTACGAAGGAGGTCGCTTGCATCTCGAGCCGGGCGACCTGCTCTGCGTCTATAGTGATGGACTCACCGAGTGCGAGTCGCCGACGGACGAGGAGTTCGGAGTGTCGCGCATGATCGATCTGCTGCGCTCCTCGAGCGACCGATCCCTGTCAGAGGTTATTGGGACTGTGGACAAAGCTGTCACGGACTTCGCCCAGGGGCTCGATCAGGGTGACGACCAGACGCTGGTTCTGCTCCGGCGCTCGGCCTGAGCCCGCCTAAAGCCTCGTCGCCCACTCGGTGCAGGCCTTCACTTCTCACAATCTCGGGTCAGATGGATTCGAGCAATGGCCGCAGATTCGTGGTGTCGGCGATCGCCATGGCTGGAGTGGAGATGCCCCCGAGAACTCCGTCATGACTGATTCGGAGCACGGGCTCGGAACCGACACCGAGGAGGTTCGAGAAGGCGCGCAGCAAGCTGTCCTCCCAGACGAGGTCGGGAAGGCCTTCGGCGAGCTTGCCGTCGGCGATGCGACGCACACCCCTCGCAACGGCCCGGACCTGGACTCTGGATGGCTCGAAGCACTCTACCTGGTCGAGCCAGCCGATCCATAGGCCACCTTCGGCTGCTTCGAGCAGCTGTTCCTCGCTCAGATGGCCAGGAGCCAGATACAGGTTCATGGCACGGGCGTCGTTGCCACCGATGGCGTGCGCCGTCGCTTCGAGCCCCAGTTGTGCCGCCTGGCGTTGATCCACGGCCGGCGTCTTCGGCGCTCCCTTGAGAATCAGGTCTACGGGCCGCTTGGCCGTACCTTCCAGATCGAAGGGGAAGGGCAGGCCACTCGGATCTGTTGCATCGTCGCGCAGGTGGATCGCCCGATCGAAGACCTGCACATCGAGGTGCTCCCGCAGAAAGGAGCTTCCCTGGTAGTAGGAGACAGCCGAAAAGGCGACCCGGTTCAGAATGTCACAGAGACCGGCGGTCGCTTCCGCCGAGAGGACGATCGGTCGGGGACCTGATGTCAGGTCGGCTTCCTGGCCCGAGGCATGCCGTTGCTTGGCCCTCTCGAAGACTCGGCCGATGTCCAGCCCGTCCAGGCTCCGTGCTGCCGAAGCCGCCCGTCCACCCCCCGGCCGCCGGCCGATTCGCGCTTCGACTCCGGCCGCCGTGACCGCGGCCTGACGCCGAACGCCTCGTGTGTTGAACACCGCGATGCGGGCGGCCGTCCATTGCAGGTCGAGAGTGCCGCGGCTACCGGCCCAGGGCTCGAGAAGTCGCTCGGCCCGCTTGGCATTCAGGTTGGCAATCTGCGAGTCCCAGAGCCGGGCCAGCTCCGGAGTCGGTGTCTCGTCCGCCGGGATGTGGAGGAGCCCCGGAAGAGGCTCTCGACTGCGGGACTGCGCGATGGCGGCTCGAATGCCATTCTCCAGCTCACCGATCTCGCCAAAGCCGGTGCGGTGGCTTCCGACCCTGCGCCGGTCGATGACGCGAACCATGATGGTTCGCTCGTGATTCAGCCGGCCTTCGATCTGCCGGTTTCGCTTGCGACTCTTGCCCCGGCGCTTCTCCAACCAGACGATTTCGGTCTCATCGGCCGGTGAGTGGCGCAATGCGGTCTCGATCCGGTCGGAGATCGCTTCGAGGCTCAGGAACTCGGACTCCATTGTGGGATGAGGAATGGCTTCGGCCTCCACGGAATTCAGGTTGAAAGAGTCGGCTTCTCGCTGGAAGAGCGCCTCGGTATCGCATCGAGCAGGACCGGCTGGCATCGGACTCCTCGATCCGACGCTTCGAGCAGCCTCTCCCGATGCAGCTGGTGGGCCAGTGGCTCCGTGCTTTCCTTGTGGACGCGAATGTAGTTGTCGCTCGTGCCGTACCAGATTCCGTCGCGGTACGATTCCCATAGAACCTCGACCTCGGAGCCCAGGTGTCTCGCGGCGAAGCTTTCGGCAGCTCGGTCTGCCACCTCGAGCATCTGGCTCATCCTCAGACGCTTGATCGGATGGGGGATCGGGTCGAGCAGCGAGGCTGCTTCGGTTCCCGGTCGCGAAGAGAAGGGGAAGGCATGAATCCGTGCGAGCTCGAGATTCTCGACAAAGCGCAGGCTCTCCTCGAACTGCTCTTCGGTCTCGCCTGGAAAGCCGACGATCACGTCGGTAGTGACGGCGACGCCCGGGATCTCCCTCTTGACCTCGTGGACGAGGGCCTCGAAATCGCTTGCGCTGTACGGTCGCCGCATGCGCTTCAGGGTCTCCGTGCAGCCGCTCTGCAGCGAGAAATGGAGGTGGCGACAGAGGCGAGAGTCCTGAAGCAGGTCGAGGAGTCGACGATCGAGTTGCCAGGGTGCGATCGAGGTGAGTCGGATGCGGCTGTGGTCGAGGTAATGCAGCAGTTGCTCGACGAGATCGAACAGTCGCTTCTCTCCCCACCGATACGAGGAGATCTGTACTCCGGTAATGACGATCTCCCCGAAGCCCCCGGCGCTCAGGTCCGCCACCTCTTGCACGACGGAGTCGAAGGGTCGACTTCGCTGGCTACCCCGCGTCTTCGGAATGATGCAGAACGCACAGGGCATGTCGCAGCCGTCTTCGATCTTGACCAGAGTGCGGCTGTTACCGAACTCGATCGGCACGTACGGAACGGGAAGTCGGTGTGCCTCAGTGGAAGTCGGAACCAGATGGGGGAAGGCCTCTCGCACATGGTCGAGGAGTGCTTCCTTGTCCTGGTTGGGGACGACGAGATCCACGCCGGCGAGCGAAGCCGCCTCCTGAGGATCCCCATCGACATAGCAACCGGTCAGGACCGTCCGAAGCTCAGGGTTCAGGCGGTGGCCCCGCCGAGCGGTCTTTCGGGAGTCTCGGGCTGCCAGATGGGTGACCGTGCACGAGTTGACGATGTGCAACTGGGCGTCGGCGAGCTCGCCGGCGATCGAGAACCCCGCCGCATGAAACTGACGCGCCAGCCGCTCGAGCTCGGCCTGGTTGAGCTTGCATCCCAGGTTGCTGAAATAGACCCTCATCGGCCGACTATTGTACAGAGTCACCCGCCCTCCATATGCTTTGCCACCGGCTGGCTCGGCAATTGCAGGTTTCAACGAGGAACAGGGGCGCGCCTCTGCCGGGACCTACAGAATCTGGCCGCAGCGCGACCTGGAAAGGGCGGACAGTCCGGAGCTTGCGAACATGACGTCACCGACCGTGGACACCCTCGATCTCGAGCTGAGCGGCCGTCGCTCTGAGATGGCGGCCCCCGAGAAGTGCTCGGAGGACCGCTCCGGGGCTCCTCATCGGGATACTATGAGAGGGAGCGGCTCGGCAGCTCTCCCTTGGATCTCGAGATCAGCCGCTGGTGATGTGCAACAGCGGCTAGGGTTGGAGGTCTGGCAGTGATCTGGCGCAATCTGGGTATCCGCAATAGAGTGTTCGTGGTGAGCGGGCTCCTGCTCGCCCTGGCACCAATGAGACTCTGGGGACAGACAAGCGGCTTCGTCGACCAGAGACGGTCGATGGTCGAGGAGCAGATCCTGCGCCGTGGGGTCTCCGAGCGCAAGGTCCTGGGGGCCATGGAAGAGGTGCCTCGCCACGTCTTCGTGCCCGAGCCTCTAAGGGATCAGGCCTACGCTGACGGCCCCCTGTCGATCGGATCGGGCCAGACGATCTCCCAGCCCTACATCGTAGCCCTGATGACCTCGCTACTCGAGTTGGATGGCGATGAGAGAGTGCTCGAGCTCGGCACCGGCTCCGGGTATCAGGCGGCCATCCTCTCGCGCCGGGAGAAGGACGTCTACACGGTCGAGATTCG
>JARFQS010000567.1 GCA_029287645.1 Thermoanaerobaculia bacterium
ATTCACACCCTGGGCATAGGCCTCGAAGAACTCGCGGCTCTCCTCCGAGAGGGACCGCTTCGTCGCCACGGCGCGGTCGCGAAACCGATGCAGCCGATACCGTTTGTCAGCGTTCAGAGCGCCCTCACCGAAGAGCTCCGAGAGCTCTCCCGCCCCCCGTCTACGCAGCAGGTCCATCTGGAAGAACCGGTCCTGGGCGTGAAGGAACCCCAGGGCCACGGCGACATCGCCGCGGCTGCGTCCCCTGATGGTGGGAACTCCCAGCTCGTCACGTTCGACCAGAACGGGAGCTCCGAGACCCGGAACCCCAACCGAGCCCGCGACTTGGGGGAGGCTGCCATGGACCTGTTGCCATGCCCAGTAGCCCGTCGCGGCGACCACTACGACACCCGCGAGCAACAGTGCCAGGGCGATGCGGATTCCCCGGCCCATCCACCGCCGGCGCGCCGGCGAGCCTGGGCTGATCGGTGGCGGGATCTCCGGGCTGCCGCCATCGAGTGTTGGAAGGCTCACCTGACCTCTCCTTCCCCGACCAGGCCCTGGAGGTCCTGGAAGGCCCTGGCAAGCTCATCGACGAGCGGCTCGAGCTGCTCGGGACATCTTCGTCGGAAGATGTCCAGAAGGCTCTGGTAGTACCAGAAGGTCTGCTCCCGGGTAGCGGTGAAACGCTGCCAGAGGCGATCCCCGACGCGCCGGTATTCGAAAGCCAGCGCGCGGGTGTTGTGGACCTTGTCGGCGAGAGAGACCAGCAGAGTGGCCTCGGGTGCGGTCTCCAGGTGCTCCAGATAGCTCTCCTTGCGCGGCTGCCAGCGGGGCTTCGGAGCCTCCAGGGTGTCGCTGCAATCCTCGACGATCGAGGCCACGGTATCTCCGAACCGTCGGCGGATCTCTTCGAGTACCGGGCGGCCACCGCAGTCTTCGGCCGTGTCGTGAAGCAGCGCCGCGATGGCTTCGTCTTCGCCTCCACCGTTCTCGAGGACCAGCGCGGTGACGGCCATCAAGTGGCTGATGGTCGGCACCTGGGTCTTCTTGCGCACCTGGTTGCAATGCAAGCGCTCGGCGAACAGGAACGCCTCCGCGAATCGAGGGGTCATGGGCACAATGGAGTCGGACATCTCATACTCCCCGTGTGGAGGACCTCAGCGGAGCCAAGGTGTTAGTCGAATTCGAAGAGGCGAGTGCTGAAATAGCGCTCGCCGCGGTCACCGAACACCACGACGATATTCCCGGAGTCCATCTCGGACGCGATCTGCTGGGCAGCCCAGAGGGATGCCCCGGAGCTGAGTCCGGCGATGACACCTTCCCGGCTGGCGATCTTCCGGGTCGTGTCGTAGGCCGCGTCCTCGGGTACCTCGATCGTCGTATCGAGCAGATTGCGGTCGTAGATCGGTGGCTGGTAGGTCTCGGAGCTGTGTTTGAGCCCGTCGATCTTGGCTCTGGGCTCGCCGCCGGGCTCGACCGCCACGATCCGCGCACCGATTCCCTGATCGCGGAAGTACTGCGCCGCCCCCATCAAGGTGCCACCCGTTCCGAAGCCGGCCACGAAGGCGTCGATCTCACCGTCCAGCTGCTGGGCGATCTCCGCGGTTGTTCCCAGACTGTGAGCGAGCACGTTGTCTGGATTCTCGTTCTGGTTGATATAGAAGTAGCTCCCCGGGTCCTCCGCGATCAGGGCCTGCGCCCCCCAGATATGGCTGTCTGGGTCGTCCTTGGTGGTGAGCACCAGATCGGCACCCCAGTAGCGCAGCATCTTCTTGCGTTCGAGTGTCTTGTTCTCGAGCATGAAGAGCCTGAGCTTGTAGCCCTTGACCGCGGCTACCATCCCCAGGGCTATACCCGTATTGCCACTGGTGGCCTCGACGATGGTCATGCCCGGTCGCAGCTTCCCACGGCGCTCGGCCTCTTCGATCATGTGCAGGGCGATCCGGTCCTTGAGGGATCCGCTGGGATTGCTGAGCTCCAGCTTGGCCCAGATCTGGACTTCGGGGTTGGGGCTCGAGCGCTGCAGCCTGATGAGAGGGGTGTTGCCGATGGCGTCGAGTAGATTGTCGTTGCTGGTCATGATCGGTCGACAGGCCCTCCTGGTCGTGGTGTTCAAAGCACCCTAAGGATAGGTGCAACTCGATTCGGGATCAATCACTCGGCACCCGAAGAGCGAGCAGGGTCCCAAGCTGAGGTCCCTGAAGAAGACCGATCCCAGGAGCGGGGATTTCGTACGGTCCTGTTTTCGGGTATCGTGCATACCCACGTCGGCTCTCGAACCGCAGTCCCGATGGCGCCGTATTGTTGGAACGAACTCAGGGAGATACCGCATGACCTCAGGACTCGACAGGGAAACCCTCGAACTCAGCCTGGAGGCCTTTCGCGACTTCGCGACGGAGAAGCTCCCGGACGACGTGCTCCTCGACCTGGACGAGCGAGACGAGTTCCCGGTGGACCTGGTGCGCGAGCTCTGCGGCTCGGGTCTGGGCATCCAGTTGCTCTTCATCGACGAAGAATTCGGCGGCATGGGTGGTGGGGCATTCGACGTCTACAGGATCTGCGAGGCACTCGCTCAGGTGGACCTGGGGATCGCCACCGGGGTCCTGGCGACCTTTCTCGGCAGTGACCCGATTCGATTCGGCGGCACCGAAGAGCAGAAGAGCCACTGGCTCGGCAGGATTGCGGAGGAAGGGCTGCTCTTCGCCTACTGCGCGACCGAGCCAGAGGCGGGGAGCGACCTGGGTGCCCTGAAGTCGACTGCGGAGAGGGTCGAGCAAGATGGAGAGATTGTCGGTTATCGCATCAATGGCAGCAAGCAGTGGATCAGCAACGGAGGCTATGCGGACGTCTACACCGTGCTCGCCACGGCGCCCGGCGGTCCGAGCTGGTTCATCGTCGAAGCCGGTGCGGAAGGACTGAGTCCCGGTCAACCGGAGGACAAGCACGGCATCAGGGCCAGCAATACGGCAGCGGTCGGCTTCACGGATGTCGTAGTCGCAACGGACCGACTGGTGGGAGGGCGAGAGGGGCAGGGGCTGCTGCAGGCGCAGGCCGTGTTCGGCTACACGCGACTGATGGTCGCCGCGTTCGGTCTGGGAGGAGGTTGGGCGGCACTGGATCGAGCGATTCCCTATTCAACGGAGCGGGTCCAGGGCGGCAGCACTTGTGCAACGCAATTCGTCTGCCCCAACGTTTCACGATTCCCGCCACCCCTTGGCCCCACCTTGTCCTCAACACCTCTGTAAGTCTGTCCTTGCCCCCCGACGGGAGGTGGGTTTCGAGACAGCGCCGGCGCATCCCCGCTTATCCGGCAACGTCTCGGCCCAGGTGTGGCGTCGCGCGATGGCTGGCGGTCTTCCCTTATTCTGCCGGCCATCGCGTTGACCGTCGGTCTTCGACCAAAACGGCCCCCGCGATCCCCTATCCGATGACAGCGCACTTATCCGTTTTCTCATGTCCCCCGCCATCGCATACTCGGTCCAACTGAAGCGCCATAACGCGCGCGCATGACCGGGAGGAAAATGAAATGGCAGTCGACAAGGATTGGCTCGGCCTCGAAGGCAAGGTCGCATCGGTAACTG
Organism: Thermoanaerobaculia bacterium; assembly: GCA_029287645.1. Lineage (GTDB taxonomy): Bacteria > Acidobacteriota > Thermoanaerobaculia > Multivoradales > JAHEKO01 > JAUVRX01. Next base: position 3,564 of record JARFQS010000567.1, read on the forward strand.
GTGCTGCAAGCGGTGTCGGCAAGACGG
>JARFQS010000583.1 GCA_029287645.1 Thermoanaerobaculia bacterium
GAACATCGGTGGCGACGAACCCTTTGGCGGCGACCTCGTGACCGACGATCAAGCGCTGCAGGTCTTCGGCGAGACGGATCGCATCATGGCATTTGACGTCGTCCTGCGGTACAAGGGCGGTCCCGACGTCAGCCCGACCGGCATCAACTTCGGTCCGGTCGTGCCACCCCGAGATCGCCTACGCAAGGTGGCGCTGTTCGAAGGCAAGGACGAGTTCGGGCGGCTGCAGCCGCTGCTGGGGACCGCCGAGCCGGCCACCGACTATGCCGGCAACCCGGTCAACTGGCCGGCGACTGCCGAGTATCAGCAAGCCGTGTTCCCCGATGGAACACCTTCGCCGCTCGTCGGCCAGATGGAGGGCTCGATCGCCTGGCACAGCCCGACGACCGAGAACCCGGCTCTCGACACCACCGAGGAGTGGGAGATCTGGAACGTCACCGGTGACGCCCATCCGGTGCACCTCCATCTCGTGCACTTCGAGGTCGAGGGGCGCGAAGAGATCGTCTGGGATAGCCATACGACTGATGATGATCGTGTGATCCCGAACGACACTCATAATGCTCCCGCTGGCGACGGTACCTATCTCGTCACTCAGCCTACGGTGCAACACAACTCGGTTGCCGGTGACAAGGACACCTACGGCATGGGATTCCGGATCATGAACCCCATGAAAGGAGCGGTGGTCGATATGCCGGACGAATATGTCGAGAATGCGCCCAAGGACATGGTGACAGCCCTGCCGGGGCAGATCACCCGTATCCGGGCCAAGTTCGACAAGCCGGGACGCTATGTCTGGCACTGCCACATCCTCTCGCACGAGGACCACGAGATGATGCGGGTCATGCACGTCGGACAGGGAGCGTGACGAGGAACTTCACCCGAGAGTCGTCGTGCTGGCCACGGCGACGCCTTCTGAAGCCAGGGGCCGAGCGCAGATGCGCTCGGCCCCTGGCTTCGCCAGTTCACGGCTCGTGGGCTCGGCGACGAGCCTTCGAGTCCTCTCGAAGGGGGGAAGCCCTATGATTCAACTGCTGATTACCGAGGCCTCCGAGCTCATTCCTTGGGTGGTCTCTGGCGTAGCACTCTTCGCTGCGAGTGCTGCGTTCTTCTACTCCCATCGGGCTCTAGGGAAGGCCAACCGTCGTCTGGCAGCAACACTCGAGGACCAACAGGAGTTACGGCACACCGGATCGCGACTCCTTTTACAGGAAGCCCGCGCTCTCTGGGAAGACCTCGAGGGCCGAGTTTCACGCTCCGAACGGCTCGCAGAGGTTCTGGAGCTGCTAAGCCAGGCAGAGGATCTCGATCCAGGCAATCCGGAGATCCCTCGTGCCAGGGCCGTCCTGCTGCGACAAAACGGTCGCATCGAGGAAGCCAAGGGTGAGTACCGCACGATCCTCAGGCAAACACCCGATGACGAGGCGACCCGAAGGGCGTTCAGGAAGCTCGCCTCGGAGCCCGTCGAGGCCCTTGTAGCGCCCGAGCGCTTACCAACGGGCGAGGTGGCGCTCCGAGAGGCCGTCCGCCTCGACCCACAGGATGGCGCAGCCTGGGCCGACCTGGCCCGACTGCTGGTCGACCAGAAGCGGCACGGCGAAGCTTCGCCGATCTGTCGACAGGCCATCCTGCTTGATGCCAACTCGGCGGAGCTGCATGTCGATTTCGCCAGAGCCTCACTTGGATTGGGCCGGATGGACGCGGCGGAGCAGGCTCTGCGGAAGGCGCTCGAGCTGGATCCTGACCATGTGCCTGCCTTGGCACTGCTGGCTTCGGTCCTCTGCCACACAGAGCGCTTTCCCGAAGCCGAGACCGCTTGTCGTGATGCGATTGCTCACGATCCGCGGTGCGCCAGGGCCTTTTCCGTGCTGGGCGTCGTGCTGCGCAGGACCGACTGCCTGGAGGAGGCCGAGGCAGCTTGTCGACGCGCCTGCGAGCTGGAGCCCAAACGAGCAACAGCGCACGTCAACCATGGTGTGGCGCTGCGCAACCTAGGCCGCCTGAAGGAGGCCGAGGCCGTCTATCGGCGTGCCATCGAGCTCGAGCCCGACAACGTGGTCGGACTGAGCAGCCTCGGTGTCGCGGTGCGGAAGCGGGGTCGGCCCAAAGAGGCCGAGGCCTTGTATCGACAGGCCATCGACATCGACCCCGAGTACCTGCCCGCCTGGCTCAACCTGGCGATCGCGTTGCAGAGCCGGGGCGCCGACGAGGAGGCCCAGAAGGCCTATCGCAGGGCGCTAGAGCTGGAACTCTCCAAGGAGTCACCGGACGAGAGCCTCGGGATCCGAATGAGTTGCCCAGAAGTCGACTTGCCGCTGGAGGCACGAATGTAGACCTGCTGGCTTACTGACCCGATCCTTCCAGATGCATGGAGGGATCGTGTGCTGTCCTCGGCGAGGATCGGGTGGCGATGTGGTGTGCCTAGTTGCCGGTCTTCTCCTTCGGGCTGCGGGTGTCCCAGCCGAAGAGGTTGTATGCGAGACAGCTGCCGGTGAAGCCAGTGACTAGCGGGATAATTCCAATCCAGCCCCACATGGTCTTCGGACCCACGAAGACCAGTGAGATCAGCCCGAGTCCAACGATCACCCTCAAGGCACGGTCTACGGTTCCCTCGTTGCGCGTGAACAGCTTGGGCATTGCAGCCTCCCTTCCCGGAATGTGACTGTTTGGGGAACGATAGCAGGGATGTCGTCTTGTGGCATCCGCTCGGGAGGGGACAAGCCCTTCCCCTACATCCCCCACCCTCCCCGGTTGCCAAGGACGCTGGCCGCTTCAGGTCTTCGCGTTTCCGCGGAAACGTCCGCGGGAGGGAACAAGCCCCTTTCCTACATTGGGCCATGGTCCCGAGCGCTCCAGATCTCACTTCCCCCTGCGAGAGACCGTAACGACTTGCGGAAGTCGGAAGACATACAATCATGGGCGGAGGTCACCACATCATGCGCAAGTCCTTCACCCTCGAATACTGGCGTGATGAAGACTGGTTTGTGGGGCGACTACAGGAAGTCCCGGGAGTCTTCAGCCAGGGAGAGACTCTGGAAGAGCTCGAGGAGAATATCCGTGACGCTTACGGGCTTGTTCTTGCAGAACAAGTACCGCCCCTCGCTCCTCAGGAGACCCAACACAAGGAGATCGAGGTCGACGTGTGAAGAGGCGCGCTTTCGTTCGAGAGCTACAGCGCGCCGGTTGTCATCTCAAGCGACACGGAAGAAAACACGATCTCTTCACCAACCCG
>JARFQS010000603.1 GCA_029287645.1 Thermoanaerobaculia bacterium
TGCGAGTCAAGCTGAACAAGCCGATCCCCAACGAGGCTCTCTACGACAAGGTGCGGTTGTTCTTCCGCCAGGGTTTCACCGGGCTCAAGCTCTAAGTCATCATCGGTCTGCCGGAGGAGACGGAGGAGGACGTGCGGGCGATTCTCGAGGTGGCGGCTCGGTGCCGCATCCTCATGCTGGAAGAGCTGGCCCCAACAGGCGTTATCGGCCAGATCCACGTTGGAGCCAACATCCTGATCCCGAAGCCCTACACCGGCTACCAACGAGAGCAGATGGAGGCTCCAGAGTCGCGCAAACGCAAAATCTCGATACTCAATCGAGGAGTCGCGGCCCTCGACAACGTCAGCCTTGGGACCATGTCGGTGCGCCAGGCGATCTGGCAGGCCTATCTCAGCAAGGCGGATCGCACTGCCGCCGAGCCCCTGGAGCGGGCGGCCCAAGGAGCCACGGTCGCGAGCCTTCTGCGCGAGTTTCGAGACCAGATCGACCCTCTCGTCTTCGAGCCTCCGAAAGGCCCGCTCCCGTGGCAATTCCTCCGCACCGCGTAACGAAAGCCCCCACACAAGTTTGCTCTGAGCGTTGTCGCGTGGAGGCCCGTCCGGATGGTCCGCGAAAGAGTCCTGGGGCTTGGGTCCTGGGCAAGGAGTCATGGTACGGGGGGCCGACGAGGATTCCCAAGGGGCCATATCTTCCTTCCGACGTAGGGGCACCCGTGGGAGGGGGCAAGCCCCTCCCCTACAAGCAGGGTAGTCGCCTGCTTCAAGCGGTTCAAAGAGGTTCGTTCGGGTGGTTCGACAGGGGGGCTCTCGACAAGCGCAGCGCAAGTGCCGTCATAGTGCCCCACTGATCCGGCGCGCCGGAGAGCGCAGGTGGCGGCCCGCCCGTTGAAGTCTGAGTAGCCGTCGCCGTCCGCCTGCGAACCATCCGGACGGACCTCGACGAGAGATTGGTCCCATGGCCAAGACCCAGGGCCCAAGCCCCGGGACGTCAGTCTTGGGGTGGTGTGACGTCCTTCATGGGCGGTTTGTCGCCCGGGGTGGTGACCTGCGGGGAGGAGGTCTTGCGCCACATTCCGAACAGCAGCGTGATCAGGCCGAGCAGCACTTCGTCGGCGAAGGGAATCAGGTCGGGAATGACGAGATCTAGGAGAAACAGGATTCCAGTAAACAGAAAGAGCTGGGGAAACTTCAAGCGGCCGGCGAAGCGGGCGATCAGAGCGGGGAGTGTTGCACGGGGCAAGGCAGCCATCGAGAAGATCTTAATGCGACGAGAACGAACACACCAGCCCCGCGATGGTGAAGGCGTCCTGCAGGGGCATCGAGGTCAGCGATCTCGGCGCCGCTCGAGGTCGGGAAGCTCAGGCATCTACAGGTGCGACTCGAATGCGCACGTCGAGAGCCTTGGCACTCTTCCTGTCGCCTGCGACAAACGGATTGATATCCAACTCCTGGATCGTCGGATGACGCTCGGAGAGCTGCGCAATGCGCAGAAGGATCTCCTCGAGCAGCTCGAGATCGGCTCCGGCTTCTCCCCGCACACCTTCCAGGAGCGGAAATCCCTGGATGCCGCGAATCATCTCGCGGGCTTCCTGGGGTGCCAGGGGGGGCACGCCGAAGCGTACGTCGCGCAACACCTCGACGTACTTTCCACCCAGGCCGAACATGAGGAGCGGACCGAATCGCGCGTCGGTCGTGATGCCGAAGATGACCTCGTGACCTCCCCTTCCCAACTCCTGCAGCAGAAACCCCGTGTTCTCGATGCCAGCGCCCTCGAGCTTGGCTCGGATCTCGCGGATGGCCTTTTCCAGCTCGCTGGAGCTGCGCAGGTCGACCTTCACGGCACCCAGGTCGCTCTTGTGGACGAGCTCGGGTCCGACGGCCTTCACAACCACCGGATAGCCGATCCCCTCCGCTGCAACTGACGCATCGACACCGCCCGTCACCTCTCTCCACTTGGCGATCGGAACACCGTAGTGCTCGAGCACCCTGAAGGCGAGACCATCGGGAAGATACCCCTCACCCTGTTGTGCCAGAATCTCGGCCACCGCCGCATCGTCGACTTCGAACTCCGGGATAGGCTCGTCGGCCGGACGCTGTCGGAATGCCGAGTACTTGTAGAGCTGGGCCAGGGCTCGAGCTGCCGATTCGGGGAACTCGTAGACGGGCGGCAGATCGTCGCGCTTCCGAACCTCTTCGTGGAACTCCTCGGTGGCCATCATCACGGCGACAACCGGTTTGCTCTGGCCGCGGACGGCTTCCCCGACCTGCTGCATGACGTCGATGGGGTTGGTGAGCAGCGGGCGGACGTTGATCACCATCACCATGTCGACCTGCTCGTCGGTGAGAATGGCGTGCAGCGCCTTGGAGTAGCCCTCAGGGGTCGCCGAAGCGATCATGTCGATGGGATTGGCAATGCTGGCCTCGGGTGGCAGGAAGGCCGCCAGAGCCTCGAGGGTCGACGGGCTCAGCTCGGCGATCTCGAGGCCGAGGTTGACGCAGGCGTCGGTGGCCATGATCGCCGGGCCGCCCGCGTTGGTCAGGATCGCGACCCGCTTGCCCGGTGATAGCGGACACCGGTCGAGCGCCTTGGCGATGGCGAAGAGCTCCTCGATGGTGTTGGCACGCAGGACGCCGCACTGTTCGAGAAAGGCGGATACGGGCACATCGGCACCGGCGATCGCACCGGTGTGGCTAGAGGCGGCCCGGGCCCCCTCGGCCGTGCGTCCCGACTTCACGATCAGGATGGGTTTCTTGCTGCTGACCCGCTTGGCGATCTGGGGAAAGCGACGGGGGTTGCCGAACGACTCCAGGTACATGCAGATGACTTTGGTAGCGGGATCGTCTTCCCAGAACTCCACCAGATCGTTGCCGGAGACATCGGCCTTGTTGCCCATCGAAACGAACTGGGTGAGCCCGAGCCCCAGATCGGCGGCGGCGTTGAGAATGGCGACTCCCAGCGCTCCCGACTGGCTGACGAAGCCGATGGAACCTCGACGGGCCGGGGTCGGTGAGAAGGTGGCATCGAGCCGGACTTCCGGATCGGTGTTGATGACCCCCATGCAGTTGGGGCCGATCATGCGGACGCCGGCCTCACGAACCCTGGCTCGCAGCTGGCGTTCGAGCTCGAGACCCTCGGCTCCGGTCTCGGAGTAGCCGGCGGTGATGATCACCAGGCCCTTGACCCCGGCCTCGAGACACTCCTCGACCACGCCCATGACCAGGGGTCTGGGAACCATGACAACCGCCAGGTCCACCGGATCAGGAATGTCTCGCACGCTCTTGTAAGCCTTGAGAGAGTGGATGTTGCCAGCGTGGGGGTTGACGGGGAAGATCGCGCCATTGAACTGGCCGAAGACCAGGTTGTGCACCAGGGCGAAGCCCAGTGAGTTGCGATTTCTCGAAGCTCCGATCACCGCCACGGAGCGAGGGGAAAAGATGGGGTTGAGCGACTGAACGGTTTCGATGTGCTTCATGCGTGAGAGGGTCTCCAATCTTCAGGCATCATAACGCCGCTTGCGGATCGAGGGTCGAGAAGAAGGCCGTCAGACCGCCGCACCCGGTAACGCCAGAACACGGAGTCGGTCCTCGGCCAGGCCAACGGTGACGGGCAGGGCCGAGCTCATCGCATCGCCGTCCAGTTGCAAGGCGAGGCTGGGTGGTGCTTTGAACTCGACTTCGCGGACACGCAGGATCTCTACGTCAGGTCTCGCTATGTGTCTGCCAAGCGCGAGATCGCGCGCAAACCCCAGGGTCTCCACCCGGCCCCTACCGTGAAAGAGAACCAGGTGGAGCTGGTGATCGTCGAGTCGGGCGGCCGGAGCCAGTCGAAAGCGACCCCCGTAGTAGGGAATGTTGCAAACTGCGCAGAAAGAGGCGCTGAGCGACCGTCCGTCGGCAGACAGCTCGAGCTCGGGATAGTCGTACTTGCGCCATTGAGAAAGACCGGCCAGCGCGACGGCGATCTTGCCGAGGTAGCGTTTCTGGACGGGATCGAGATGATGCAAGGCCCGGGCGTCCAAGCCGCCGGAGGCCTGCATGAGGAAGATCTCGGAGCCGCACCGACCGACGTCCATCTCGAGAAGGGTCGCATGTCTCAGCCGCCTCGCCGCCGCGATCGGTTTCAGGGGGAGTCCGAGCGCGATCGGGATGACGTTCGCCGTGCCGCCGGGGATGGTTCCCAGGAGCACGTCCGAGCCCAGCAGGCCAGCTGCGGTTTCTCGCAGGGTTCCGTCGCCGCCGAAGGCATAGACCCTCTCCGCGCCGGCCTCGACGGCCTGCCTGGCGAGGCGCGTCGCGTCTCCCGGGGAGCGCGTGGGCCAGGGTTCGATGCTCTGTTCCGGGTGCGCGAGAATTTCGAGGATCTGGTCTACCAGCCGAGGCGTACGCCAGCGTCCAGCCCGAGGGTTGTAGATCAAATAGGCTGTACTCACAGCGCCACCGCGTGAAGCCGAGAGAGGCTAGAAGAGACGGGCGTTCGAGTCGGAAGGCGGTGGCTGACCGAGGTGCTCGTAGGCTCTTTGAGTCGCGATCCGCCCTTGTTTGGTGCGTTGCAGGAAGCCTTGTTGGATCAGGTAGGGCTCGTAGAGGTCTTCGATCGTTCCCCGGTCCTCACCCACCGCCGCCGCGATAGCGCCGATGCCGGCTGGCCCACCCTGATAGTGCTCGATCAATGTGGTCAGGATCTTGCGGTCCACCTCGTCGAATCCGAGCTCGTCGACTTCCAGCATCTCGAGCGCCTTGGCGGCGGTCTCCTGGTTGATGACCCCGTCCCCTTTGACCTGGGCGAAATCGCGAACCCTACGCAGGAGACGGTTGGCGATGCGGGGAGTCCCTCGGCTCCGCCGCGCGATCTCCTCGGCGCCGTCGTCTTCGACGGCGATGTCGAGCAGGAGGGCCGAGCGGCGTGCGATCTCCGCCAGCTCGACGGGTTCGTAGAAGTCGAGGCGATGCACGATACCGAATCGCGCTCGCAAGGGACCGGTGATGAGACCTGCCCGGGTGGTCGCTCCCACCAGGGTGAAAGGCCGCAAATCGATCTGCATGGTCCGAGCTCCCGGACCCTGCCCGATCACCAGATCGAGGCGATAGTCCTCGAGGGCCGGATAGAGGATCTCTTCGATGGTCGGACCGAGACGATGCATCTCATCGATGAACAGGACCTGGCCGGGTTCCAGGTTGGTGAGGATGGCAGCGAGATCACCGGGCCGTTCGAGTACGGGGCCCGACGTGCTGCGGAGCGAGGTCCCCATCTCCCGGGCGATGATGTGTGCCAGGGTGGTCTTGCCGAGACCGGGAGGTCCGAACAGCAGAACATGATCGAGCGCCTCGCGGCGCTCCAGGGCCGCCTGCATGAACAGCCGAAGCTTGCCGACGATCCGTTCCTGGCCGACATAGTCATCGAGCGTTGCGGGCCGCAGAGACTGCTCGATGCCGAGCTCCTCGGGCTCGGGAGCTCCGGAGAGAATGTGTCGCTCGCTGGGCACGTTGCAATTGTAGCCGCACCGGGCGCAGGGGCGCCAAAAGGGAAAGAGCGCTAGGCGTGGGACAGTCGCTGTAGGCTGGCGCGCAGCAACTCGTGCGACGCGGCGTCGGGACTCTCGGTGCGCGCCTGGGCCACCGCCCTTTGGGCCTCACCTTCCCGATAGCCCAGATTCACCAGCGCCAGGACGAGATCGTCCTCGAGAGGTGCTGCTGGTGCGATCTCCGGCAGCTCGGCCGCCAGCTCCTGCACCCGATCTTTGAGGTCGACGATCATCCGCTGCGCGGTCTTCTTGCCGATGCCGGGAATGGTCGCCAGGCGCGCGATATCTCCGGCCGCCAGTGACGCGAGCAGATCATCAGGCGCCATACCCGAAAGAATGACCCGGGCGAGCCGTGGCCCGATGCCGCTGACCGCGATCAGCTTCTCGAAGAGCAGCTTCTCCCGCTGGCTCCAGAAGCCGAAGAGCTCGATGGCATCCTCGCGGACATGGGTGTGGATGAAGAGGCCGACTGTCGCCTCGCCACCGGCCCTCTCGATCTCGTAGTAGGTCGAAAGCGGGATGTGGACGTCGTAGCCGACACCTCCGACGTCTAGGATCACCCGCTCCGGGGTCGACCGCCGAACCTTGCCATGGAGAAAGCCGATCATAGGGAAGTCCTGGGTCCTGGGTCCTGGGTCCTGGGCACCAATGGACTCGAAGTCTCTGCCGGTCAACCCTCGATACCGGGCACGAGGTTGAAGTTTTGCAGTAGCTGCTCGTCGTAGGTCACGCCGAGCTCGTCGCGCCGTTGAGTGACGAGAGAGGCCAATAGTCGATTCAGCTTTTCGGAGCGCACGGCCTCGCGAGCTTGCTCCTTCTGTGCCTCGAACTCCTGGGGGTCGAAGCGCTGGCGCTCGACAACCTCGAAGAGCAACGCCTGATTCTCGTGGGTCAAAGGCCCGGCGAAGTCGCCAATGTCCAGAGCCAGGGCCGCTGAGGCGACCTCCGGATTGTTGCCCAGGCCAGCGACCGAGCCACCGCGCCCGAACTGGCCGCTCTCCCGGACAGTGAGGCCCAACTCCTCGGCGACCTCGTCGAGGCTGCCTCCGGCATCGAGCCTCTGTCGGGCCTCCACCATGCGCTCGGTGGCCAGTTGCATTTGCTTTTCCTGCCGAACGGTGCTCGCGACCTCGTCCCGAACATCATCGAGCGCCGGTATGCGAGGCTCTCGGATCTCGGCCAGACGAAGAAGGGTCCAACCTGCCGTCGCTCGCAGCGGCTCGGAGACCTCATCCTGGTCCAGCTCGAAGGCGACAGCCGAGAATCCGGTTCCACGTCCGATCCCTGGAACGTTGTCTTCGAGCGAGAAGGCAGGGGTCGTGAGGAAGGTCACGCCCGTCTCTGTGTCCGCCAGCAGCTGCAGGGCCTCTCGCGTCGTGAGGCCTTCCTTGTCGATGCGCTCCGCCAGCTCGGTGGCCTTGGACTCGGCGAGGTCCTGGGCGCGTTGGGCCAGCAGGCGGCTGCGAATCTGCTCCTGGGCGTCGGTGAAGCTGGTGCGACCGGCATCACGCCGCTCCTCGACCCGAATCAAGTGATAGCCGAAGTTGGTCTTGACCGGTCCGACCACCTCGCCGGGTTGGGCGTTGAACGCGGCTTCCTCGAACTCGGCAATCATCTGTCCGCGACCGAAGAAGCCGAGATCGCCACCCTGGGTCTTGCTTCCCGGGTCGTCCGAGAGCTCGGTGGCCAGAGCGGCAAAGTCCTCTCCCGCCTCGAGGCGGCCACGAATGGCCGACATCTGCTCTTCGGCCTGCTCCTCGGTGCGTTCGCTACCGACCTGCAGCAGGATGTGCCGTGCCCGTATCTGCTCCTCCTGGGCGAACTCGTCCGGGTTGGCTTCGTAGTAGTCGAAGAGCTCCTCTTCGGACAATTCGAGGGTGTCGCGCAGGGCATTCTGGTCGAGGAGCAGGTAATCGACGACTCGCTGCTCGGGGATCCTGAGTTCTTCTTTGTGCTCCTCGAAATAGGCTGCGATCTCCTCGGGCGAGGCGACCACCTCGTCGGCCATGCTGGAGGCGGGAAGCTGGACGAATCGAATCTTGGCCTGCTCGACCTGGTCCTTGTAGGAGGCGAGGACGTCGTCATCCGAGATGAAGAGATTGGCCGACAGCACGTCTCGTACCATCTGGCCGAGCAGTTGCGTACGAATCATCTGCTCGAAGCTGTCTACGGTAAAGCCGTTGGAGCGGAGGATCTGTCGGTACCGCTCTTCTCCAATGAAGCCACCGGAGGCGGCTTGAAAGGCCGGATACTCGAGGATCGCCTGGCGAACCTCTTCGTCCGTCACCCTGAGGCCCATGCGGTCGGCTTCCTGCAGCAGGATTTTGTCGGCAACCAGGCTGTCGAGCACCGTCATGGGAAGTCCCATCTGTTGGGCTAGCTCCCGATTGAATTGGTCACCGTAGATCTGGCGGTAGGTCTCCTCTGCCTGTCGGTAGGAACGCTCGAACTCGCCGAAGGTCACGTCCATGTCCCCGACGGTGGCGGCGTCGTCGGTCGGAATGGTGCTGCCCGTGGGTACCGTGGCACCGAAGTCCACGAACACGAAGAGCACGAAGACGACGATGACGAGCCACAAGACCCAACTCAGATACTTCAGATTGTCGCGAAACACTTTGAGCATAGAAATCCCCTTTTCTTCGCAGGTCGCGAAGAACTCCGAACTCTAGCAGGCGGCCGTGGGTACGGCAAGATAGTTGCCACGCCCACAACTCCAGAAGCTAGAATGCCTTATGCTATATTCGCTCGTTCGATGGAAGAGCGCCAGCGGACTTGAAAACAGGGCGGAAAGACCATGGCATTTGCCTCGTTTCTGAGATATTTCTCCAACGATCTCGCTATCGATCTGGGAACCGCGAACACCCTGGTGTACGCGCGTAACAAGGGCATCGTCGTTCGCGAGCCGTCGGTGGTGGTGGTCAACAAGCTGACCAACCGCATCGAGGCGGTCGGCGGGGAAGCCAAACAGATGCTTGGGCGGACTCCCGGCAATATCCAGTCCATTCGCCCCATGAAGGATGGGGTGATCGCCGACTTCGAGGTCACCGAGAGGATGCTGGAGTACTTCATCAAGAAGGCTCACGGCCGCAAGATGTACGTCCACCCCCGCATCGTCATCGGCGTGCCCTCCGAGATCACCCAGGTCGAGAAGCGGGCGGTCAGGGACTCCGCCACGCGTGCTGGCGCTTCGGAGGTCTTTCTCGTCGAGCAGGCGATGATGGCGGCCATCGGGGCGGGACTTCCCATCACCGAGCCGTCCGGCAACATGATCGTCGATATCGGCGGTGGTACCACCGACGTGGCGGTCATCTCGCTGGCCGGGACGGTCTACAGTCGCTCGGTACGTATCGCTGGCAACGAGATGGATGACGCCATCATCCAGTACTTGAAACGCAAGTACAACCTGCTGATCGGAGAGCGATCGGCGGAGCAGCTCAAGATGGACCTGGGCTCCGCGTTTCCCCTCAAAGAGGAGATCAAGGTCGAGATCAAGGGGCGCGATCTGATCGAGGGTGTGCCCCGCAATCTCACGATCACCGACGCGGAGATCCGGGAAGCACTGGCCGAGCCGGTGGTCACAATCGTCGAGGCGGTCCGCATGGCGTTGGAGCGAACTCCCCCCGAGC
>JARFQS010000631.1 GCA_029287645.1 Thermoanaerobaculia bacterium
GAGCGGGTCTCGTGGGCTCGGAGATGTGTATAAGAGACAGGCCACAGGTTGAGTCGCCTGCCCGACCAGACCGACTACTCGCTGGACTTCCGGGTCTCCTTGGATGGCTTTTCACCCGAAGCCAACGACCCCATCCGCGGCGAGGGCACCTTCGAGCGAATCCTGGCGGGCGTTTCGAACCTCGTCGCGGCGGGTCTCAATCCCGTGATCACCGTCACCGAGGTCTACGAGGAGAACGGCTCCGAGAGTGGCAAGGAACGCTTCTTCGAGATCCTGCGGGGCCTCGGTGTCACGAAGCCGCGGCTCAAGATCCTGCCGGTCTTCCAGATCGGGGCCGAGGCCGAGCGCACGGGCGCCTACGAGAGCTGGCAACGGCTCCGGGAGAGTGACGCTCTCGACGAGGAGTGGAGCCACCTGCAGTGCAGCTCCTGTCGGATGGTGACCGATCAGGGAGTCTGGGTCTGCCCGATCCTCGTCAACGAGCCGCAGGGCAAGATGGGCCAGACCCTTTCCGACACCCTCGAGCCCTTCCGGCTGGAGCATCCGGCTTGCTGGACCTGCCACGTCTACGGAGTCTCCTGTAGGACATGAGAGACGAAGACAAGGGCAAGCTGACCCAACACCTCGGGATGGCTACCTGGGGCGAGCGCCTTGTGCCGCTCGAGAGATTTCGCCAAGCAACTGAGCAGGCGGGGCGAGTACTCTCCCGAGCTGAGCGTCGGGCACAGAGGCAGCACCATCTGGCTCGAGAACAGGACTCGGTTGCTGTCGAGGGCCCCTATTCCAGGGTCGTGGTGTTCGGCGGCGTCTACAGCAACCACTTCGCTCTCGAGGCTCTGCTGCAAAGGGCACACGATCACGGCGCCGAGGCTGTCTACTGCCTCGGCGATCTGGGTGGGTTCGGGCCCTCGCCAGAGAAGGTCTGGCCTCTGCTTCGCGCTGGCGAGGTCGCGACGCTCCAAGGCAACTACGAAGAGTCCCTGGCCAGCGGTCGGGAAGACTGCAACTGTGGTTATACCGATCCCAGGGACAACCATTTCGCTGGTCTCTCCTACATGTACACCGCCGAGAACTGCTCCGCGGACTTCAAACGCTGGATGGGAGAGCTGCCACAGAGACGCCGCATTCGTGTCGGCCAGCGTGAGCTTCTCCTGGTGCATGGTTCGCCTCGACAGACCAACGAGTTCCTCTTCCACTCCACTTCCCCGATCTCGTTTCTCGAGGTGCTTCTCGATCAGGAATCCTGCGACGGACTGCTCTGCACCCATACCGGTCTCCACTGGCACCGTCACCTGCCTTCGGGCCGCGACGTGGTGAATGTCGGTGTGATCGGCAGACCGGCCAACGACGGACGCACCGCGGTCTGGTATGCCCTACTGGAAGAGCGCGGGGGGGGGCTCGGTGTCGAGCTGCTGCCCTTGCGGTACGATCACCCATCCCTGGCGCTCGAGATGCAACAAGAAGGCTTGCCTCAGGAGTTCATCGATACGATTCGTCACGGTTGGTGGACCACCTGTCTGGAGATCCTTCCGGCTCGGGAGCGTGCCCGGTCGCGCTACTGATGAAGGACAACAGCAACAAAAGAGCCAAGACTCTCGGGAGACCTCGATCGTGAGCTCGCAACAACGCCGTATCGCCATCCTTGGTGCGGGTCCGACAGGGCTCGAAGCCGCCCTTGCGGCCGCCGAGGCTGGGCTGCCCTTCACCCTGTACGAGGCGGGTCCTACGACGGCGGCCTTCCTGCGCATGTGGGGCCACGTCAGGCTCTTTTCCCCTTGGGACCTGAACGTCTCACCCCGGGCTCGACGAGCGCTGGAGAAGGCCGGCCACGAGGTGCCGACCGGAAAAGACTGTCCGACCGCCGCCGAGTTGGCGGACGCAGTCTTCGAGCCCCTCGCCAAGCTTCCCGCCCTGGAAGAGAACATCCGCTTCCGCACCCCAGTCTTGGCCGTGAGCCGGGAAGGTCTGCTCAAGAACGAGGAGATCGGCACCGGGAGACGAGCCGACCATCCATTCCGACTCCTTCTCACCGATTCCCAGGATCGCGAATGGACCGAGACCGCCGAGATCGTGCTCGACTGCACCGGCAACTACGGTACCCCCAACTCTTTGGGCGACGGAGGCATCCCGGCACCCGGTGAGGAGAACCTCGAAGACGTCATCGTACGCTGGGTGCCGAACTTCGCAATCCAGGACAGGGTGTGGGCCAACAAGGAGATTCTGCTCGTCGGCGCCGGCCATTCGGCCCAGACCGCCGCGGTAGAGTTGGCCGCCTTGGCCGAGCGGCACCCGAACACCCGTATCCTGTGGGCGCTTCGACGCAATGATCCGACCTGGAAGGTCCAGGAAGACGACCCTTTGCCCGAGCGGGCCAACCTGATTCGCCAGGCCCAGGCGATCGCCGACGGCGGGTCCTCCGCTGTCGAAATGCTTCCCGGTGTGGTGGTGGATGCGCTGGAGAGGCGGGGTGAGCGAATCGGTGTCACCTTCAGGGATCACGAGGGGGAGTCGCACACCGTGGAAGTCGATCGACTCGTCTCTCTTACCGGCTTCGTCGGCGACCACCAACTCTATCGGCAGCTCCAGGTCCACGAGTGCTACGCGACCTGTGGACCCATGACTCTCGCCGCCTCGCTCCTGGCGTCGGGCTCGGATGCCGATTGCCTGACCCAGACCCGTCAAGGCATCGAGACTCTCACCAATCCCGAGCCCGATTTCTTCATCCTCGGGAGCAAGTCCTACGGCAGGAACAGCTCCTTCCTGATGCGACTCGGCTGGCAACAGGTCGACGAAGTCTTCGACTGGCTGACCAGAGAGTCGACCGACTAACCGGTTCGCCGGTTCCCCTAAGCCTTCAAGCCCCTACTCCCCGAATTCACGCCGCCTCGTCCCCTCCCTCGCCCGGAAACTGGGCTCTGAGACACTCCGCGAAGCTGCGGCAGGCATCCGTGACGGTGAAGATTCCGGCCAGCCGATCCTCCTTGACCACCAGCACAGAGCCGACCTGAAGCCGGGCCATCTTCGCCAGAACTTGATCCAGGGGCTCCGAGAGATCCACCAGAAAGGATTCCTGTCGCGTGACCTCCGCCACTCGACGAGCCCCGCAATCCGCCGACTCGGCGCGACGCAGATCCGGCTCGCTGATGACGCCGACGAGCTCACCCCGATCGATGACCGGAAGGTGATGAAATCCGTAGCCCGTCATCATCTCCCGGGCCCTGGTCATCGGTTCGCTGGCCTCGATGGAATGAGGGAAGGGGGTCATCACGGCCTTGACCGGGGGAATGCTCTTGGTCTTGCGGGGCCACATGGCTCATCCTCCTTCAGGAGACAACCACGCCGGCAGCTCCGTGGCCCTGTCGAGACAGACCAGGGGCCTTGCCTCCTCCAGGGCGGCCCGATTCTCCGAGCCGCTACAGACCGCAACGGCGGCTGTTCGGGCGTTGTGGGCCATCTCGATGTCGTGGATCGTGTCGCCGACCATCAGGGTTCGATCGGTCGTGACACCCAGCTCGTCGGCGATATCTACGATCATCTGTGGGTCGGGTTTGCTGCGCGCCTCGTCCACCGTGCGGGTCGCCAGAAAGAACTCCCCCATCTCCGTAGCTTTCAGATCTCGGGTCAGACCCCGGCGGCCCTTCGCGGTGGCGAGCCCCAGCAGGTAGCCCTCGTCTCGAAGGCCCTCCAACAAGGGGCGCACACCCGGGAACAGTCGGGGTCGATGGCAGTAGGTCTCGAGCCAGTGCCGACCGTAGGTTTCGACGATGGCTTTGAACAGTGTTTCGTCGCACCCGGGTGCGAAGCGCTCCACGGTCTCGCGCAATCCCAGGCCTATGGCACCTCGGATCTGCTCGTCAGGGACGGGTGGCTGCCCGAGATCCCGGAGGGCGTGCTGGGTACACTCCACTATGCTGGAGATGGAGTCCAGGAGCGTACCGTCCCAGTCGAAGATCAAGAGGCCATATGGGCCGTGGGAAGGAGTCGTCACCGCTTCGTCTCGCGCTGCAATCATGAGCTGGCCGGGCTGCTTGAAGCCCGAGTCTAGCAACGCTGCCCTCAACCGCCGACGGGGGCCAGGGGCGAGTAGACCAGGCCGCCAACCACGGAATCCTCGGGGTGTGGACTCGAGCTGGCCCGCACGGTGGTCACCAATCTCGCTTCGACACTCGTGCCCGGAGGAAGAACGACTCCGAAGCCCAGGATCGATCCTGTCACGTGGCACCGCTCGCTGACCCTGGCT
>JARFQS010000277.1 GCA_029287645.1 Thermoanaerobaculia bacterium
CGCTCGAATCGGTGCTCACCGCCGAGGACGTCTTGCGCCGGCGCACCGACTGGTACTCGGATCCCCTGGCAGCCGCTCTCTCGGATCGTCTCACTTCGCTCCTGCCATCCCTGCAGGCGACGGCCGAGCCCTAGGAACCGATCCAAGAGAAAAAGAAGGCCCCGAGGCGAAACGCCCCGGGGCCGATCACGCTGTTCCCCCACGCATTAGCGCGGGAGCTGCGACAGCTCTAGTTTGGCGGAGTGTAGGGATCCCCGTCCTTGGCCGGGCACTCGTCGGAGAGCTCGTTGGCCATGACCAGCATGCCCATCCGACCGCTGCAGACCATGTTGATGACCTCACCCACCGAGTAGGGGTAGTAGACCATCGGATGCAGCGCGTTGAGCAGCGCCGCGGTGCCGTGGCGACCGATCTTGTTCAGCCCGCCACCCTTCAGGCGAATGGTGTCGGTCAGGTACTTGGGATCGAGCTCGGTGTACTCGCAGACCGCGAAGTACTCTTCCCAGATGGTGTCCATGCCGCTGGTCAGCTCGTCCACCGGCCAGTAGTTGCCCTGCTTCTTGGATCCATCGTGATTCTTCCAGAAGCCCGGGGTGCAGCCACTGCCTCCCCTTCGCTGGTAAACGACATCGTCGATGGCTCCGGAGCCCTGGATCCACACCTCCATCCTTCGAACTCCAGGCGTGTCGAACAGGTCGACCACGTGCTTGCCGTTGCCCGGATCGTTGTTCAGGATCGGGAAGGTGCCCAGGAGGGTATCGTCCATGTCATAGAGCTCGACGCGCGGGTTGGGACCGTTGCCGTCGATGTCGATGAAATCGATGCTCGTGGCGACGATGTCGAACGGGAAGGTGAAGGTGACCACCGCCTCGGGAATCGAGTTCGAGTAGCCGATGTCGTTCGGGAAGTCGACCAGTCCATCTGCGCCCGGTAAACCATCTGAATTCGTGCAAGAGTCGGACACGTCTCTCTCATTGATGATCAGGACCATGTTCTGAGCGGTGCAGTTCTCAAACGCGCCACCCGGTCCGACAGCCGGATCCGTTCCATTTCCAGGACCACCGCCTACGCATTGTTGGTTCGGCGTGCCGAGGTCCCGATCGGTCTCGGGGGCACATAGGCGAGGCGTGGTGAATGATGAATCGAAGGCCACGGCGAAGTTGCCAGCGGCCTGTGGATTCACGCCAGAGATCATCGCATCCCCCGACGCCGTGATGAAATCACCATGCTCGAACTCCTCGAAATCGATGACTGCGGCCTGCACGCTCACGGCGGCGAGAGCCAAGGCCAAAACACCTATCCAAAGCTTTCTTCCCATAGAAGGTCTCCTTTCCAAGATTCCTATAGCCGATTTCTCTCTTCTCATCCGTCGCTCGAGTGGAAGATTCGGATCCCACACTCAGCGGCGAGCCCAAAGGGCTCTTCTGCAGCTCGTTCCGGCAGTCTGGCGATCTAGGTGCTTGCCTCGATGCGGTTCAGCGAAGAAAGCGGCGAAGACCCATGACTTTGCGCCCCCGACTCACATCGGGTTTGCCTTTCTCGGCGTCTACGATTCGAAGGTAGGACAAGTCCCGCAGAAAGTCAACAGTGTTTCTAACATATAGATCTTCAGCTATTTATGGCTGGCACCGCCATGAGGACTCGCTCTGGTGTCGACGACGGGTATCCCAACCCTGAGGTTCTTTGTTAGACCCTTCATTCCGTCTCGTTGTGCCTGTATGTGTATGCTATGAATGCAATCGAGATCCAGGCTCGTGCACAATGAGAATCACACTCCAGAGATGACCGAGATCGAGACCTCCCCCACCCTGTCGGTCGTCGTGCCCCTCTTCAATGAAGAGGAGAGTGTGACGCAGCTCGCCACAGAGCTGGTCGAGGCACTCGAAGACCTATCCGAGGTCTGGGAGATCGTCTTCGTCGATGATGGAAGCCACGACCGCACATTCGAGTTGGTTCGACAGTTCTCCGCAGGTGATGAGCGAATCCGAGTCGTTCGCCTCAGCCGGAACTTCGGCCAGACAGCGGCCCTTCGAGCGGCGTTCTCGCTCGCTCGTGGCTCGATCGTGGTGACCATGGATGGGGACCTTCAAAACGACCCTGGAGATATCTCGAGACTCGTCCAGAAGCTCGACGAGGGCTTCGACGTCGTCTCGGGATGGCGGCGGGATCGCAAGGACCGCCTGCTCACCCGAAAGATCCCTTCCTGGAGTGCGAACTGGCTCCTGAGCCACCTGACAGGCGTTCGACTTCACGACAACGGTTGTGCGCTCAAGGCCTACCGGAAATCGGCCTTGGATCGCATTCATCTCTACTCCGACATGCACCGGTTCATCCCGATCCTCCTCGCCAACCAGGGCGCCCGGTTGATCGAGGTGGAGGTCAACCACCGACCCCGTCAGTTCGGCACCAGCAAATACGGTCTTTCGCGAACCTGGAAGGTCCTGCTGGACATCTTCACCTTGATCATGATCACCCGGTTCTTCCATCGGCCAGGGCAATGGTTTGGCCTGCTCAGCCTACCCATCCTCGCGGCCGGACTCGTCGCGCTTGGCGCATCCATCTATCAGTACCTGTTCCCTGGCGACATTACGACGACCTCCGAAGGTCTTCCGATCCTGTCTCTTATACACA
>JARFQS010000128.1 GCA_029287645.1 Thermoanaerobaculia bacterium
CGAAGATCAGGCCGTCCATCCGCAGGCGGTCGCAGATCAGAATGAGCAGCGAGGCCATCTCACCGAGCAGGCCGAGCCCCGGATAGGTCTGGCCAGGCAGGGGGCGGCGACTCGAGAAGTCGGACCGTGGGTTCTGCAGCAAGAGCCACTCGAGACTCAGTAGCTCCATCGAGGGTATCGAGTGTCGGTCGTAGCGCACTCGCAGCTCGATCAGGAGCTCTTTGCGACCGCGGTCACTGAAGATCCGCAGCGTGTCGCCCGATACTTCTCCACAGTCGAAGGACAGGGTGGGGTAGTCGAAGCCCATCTGTCTCAGGTGGGCCAGGATGCCCGTCCACTCCAAAATGAGCTCCATCTCATGCTGCGACAGTCGCCCGAGGAAGAGCTCCTCCTGGCCCGTGACACCCAGGCTCCCGAACAGCTCTGCCTCGGTGAGGCCCCAGTCGTCGCTGGCCGGCTCGGGCTTGTCCAAGGCGCCTCCAAGCCGGTGCGCGAGGTGTCGGTACCTGGAGAGGGTGACTTCTTCTGTGGTAGGTGGCTCGATGACACTCCCGCCACTCAGGAGCCAGTAGAAAGTCCGGGCGCTGTAGCGCCACGTGTCGCCGCCATAGCCACCGGCGAGGAGGACGACCAGCGGAAGCCCATGGCGTGATCGCGTCTGTTCAATGACGAATCGGTCTCGGTCGAGCATCCCTTGGGCCCCGATCGACCAGTTGCCGAGGCGGTCGTCGTGCGCCGGATCAGTGCCGGCCAGATAGAACACCAAGCCGGGCGAAACATCTCGAATCAGCCTTGGAAGGGTCGACTCGATCTCCTCGAGGTACCTGGCATCCTCGACATCGTCGCCGAGCGCGATCGACAGCGAAGCCAGAGCCGCCGCTTCGGCCCAGTCCCGATTGTGGATCGAGAAGGTGAAGACCGATTCGTCCTCCGCGAAGATCTCACGAGTTCCGTTGCCGTCATGGAGATCCAGATCGATGACCAGGATCGGCTTCTCGAAGCCTTCCTGTCGGATCCGGCGAATGGCGACCGCCACATCGTTGAAGATACAGAAGCCCTTCCCCGAGTGGATGCCGGCGTGATGGAAGCCACCGCCGAGGTTGACAGCAACGCGCTCGTTCTGGAGGGCCGCCCGAGCCGCGGCGAGCGTGCCACCGGTGGCGGCCCGCTGAGCCTGGAGAGCTCGCTCGTGCAGCGCGGGCCAGACGTCCACTCCGACGATGGAGGTGAGAGATTCCGGATCACGCAGGGCATCGAGATAGGCAGCGGAGTGGGCTATACGCAGATCCCACAGAGAGGCCGTCACGGGATTGTGGACCTGGGAAGCCTCGAGCAATCTCTCAGCGAGCAGGAAATCCAGGATTCGCTCGCTGCGGTGGATGTCGATCGGGGAGCCACCCAGGTCGACAAGGTAGTCGGGAGAAAAGAAGAAATCGGCAGGGGCACCCCTGACCATCGACCGGAACTGATGCCAGGTGCGGCGCAGGAAGGGTGAGAGGGGCGATGAGCCTTCAGTCACTGTCGAGAGTCACCCTACCACCCCGGGCTCTGAGATCATCGCTTCTAGTCCGGAGTTTTGCGAAGTGTGACCAGAGTGGCTCCCCATCCTCCTGCGCTCCCTGGGGCATCGGCAAAGGCGGTCACGCGCGGATCTCGCTCGAGGATCTTCCGCACGGTCTGTCGCTGTACTCCCCGGCCCTTACCGTGGATGATCCTCACCTGACTCCAATGGTTCTCCTCGGCTACCTCGAGATAGCTGCGCACGACGTCAGCGACTTCGCTGGGCGGGAAGCTGTGGAGGTCGAGCACGTCCGTCAGGGTCAGCTCGATGGGTGTGTCGGGTCCGAGCTCATCGTGCATGGGTCTTGATGCCAGGCCGCTACTTGAACATCTTGAGGAAGGTGAGAAAGAGGGTGAATCCGTCATCAGGTCCGACGACCGGTATGCCTGCGTCGAGGCGCACGAGAGTCTTCCACGGTCCGACGATGGTGCCCGCGACACCGATTCCGCCCAGCAACTCCTGATCGAGCCCTTCCGATGGGTCGTTGGCCAGGGCCACGTCGGCCAGACCCTCGAGGCGGAACAGCTCGCCCATCTCGATACCGTAGCTCAGATTCAGTGCGGTAGCGGATTCGGCGCGGATCTTGCCCGTTTGATAGCCATGGACGCGGATCCTGCTGAAGGAGCCGAACTGGTACTTGCTGAAACGGTCGAGGTCCTGGCCGTCGACGTATTCCAGCTGAATCCCGAACTTACGAAACTCGGGGAGATGAAACGTCTTGGCGATCGACGCTCCCCACTTTTGATACTCCTTCGTAGCCGGGTCGTACTCGCCGGAGCCTGGGAATCCCCAAGGCTCCCACTTGGATCGGAATGCGTAGCTGCCAGTGGCGCGGAATCGATAGCCGGACCGTGTATAGGTGAGCCGCAGGCCGAGCTCGTGAGTGAAGTGACTCTGGGGGATGACGAACGCGTCCGCGGTGTCATCTGCTCGGCTGAAGTCACTGTAGCGCAGCTCGTACTGGAAGTTGATCTTGGTGAAGGCTCCGATCAGGTGAGACAGCTCGGCGTCGATGCTGGCGGGTCTCTCTCGAACGTCGGCCTCATTGAACTCCTCACCCTGCCGATACAGAGTGTCCGTAAAGGGAACCGCGACGAGGAACAGGTCGGACGAAGCGCCGAGGTTCGTGCCCCAGACATTGGTGTCCGCGACGCTGGCGTTGATCAGTGCACCGGCGAAGAAGGCGTTGACCTGAGCTCCGGTCCCCTTGAAGTCCAGATTGAAGTAGTCGATGCCGAGCAGGGGAAGTGGATAGTCGAGAGCGTCATCCTGCAGTAGGCCCCCGACCAGGAACAGGCGACCGGTGTTGAGCTTTTCCTGCACCTTCCTCTCGCCCGTCTTCTTGTCGATCACCAGATAGCGCAGGCCCTCGGACGTCTCCCGGACCATGGTGGCGTCGGAGTCCAGGGCTGCCTGGCGCTCGGCTTCCAGGCCGGGGCTGTTGAGCTCCAGCTGGGTGAGCAGAGTCTCCTTTTCGACAACGGTCGTGGTGTTGAAGATCGACCAGATC
>JARFQS010000189.1 GCA_029287645.1 Thermoanaerobaculia bacterium
AGCTAGACCAGCGCAGCTTCGACCTCATTGTCGAACGGAAGACCAAGGTCCTCACCACCCTGGCCGTGAGGGAATCGTTCTCGCGGCGGCGGTTCGAAGATCTGTCCTTCCTCGAGCATCCGTTGATCGCGTGGAACACTCCTCCCACCTTCCTGGATGCCCTGCGGGAACACGCGACCCGAGAGCTCACGGAGGATGAGATCCAGGACACCAAGACTGCCGGAGGGAGGCTCGACAACGCTACCGAGAATGTCCGAAGGCTTCATCGAGCTGGCGTTACGCTGGTGGCGGGCACCGATGCCCCCTATCCGGGTGTGTCCCAGGGAGAGGGCCTCCACCGGGAGCTCGAGCTACTCGTGGAAGCGGGACTGACCCCGATCGAAGCCATCACGGCCGCTACCAAGAATGCGGCGCTGCTGATCGGCGCCGAAGACTGGGGGACCCTCACCCCTGGCAAAGTGGCGGATCTGATTGTTGTCGAGGGCCGGCCCGATCGCGACATCCGCCGAACTCGCGACATTGACCTGGTAATGCAAGGAGGCCGGATATTGGACCGGGATGCGCTCAGGTTCGACCCGAGCAGCGATCCGGGCTTCGCGATCGGTGTTGCGGTCGATTGAGGCCAGCAGCTGCGCGCAGCCTTCGGGCTGGGCAGCGTCACCACTGGGGGGACTCTTGGTTCCGAAGGAAACTGCCTTGGGTGGGAAGAAGAGAGAGGCGGCCCGCCGGGTCCTCCAGACGGGCCGCCTCTGGTAACTCAGGCCTGGGCGACCATGGCTGCCAGCTGCTCCTCCGACGCCTTGGGAGACGCCTGGAACTGCTGACCGAAGCCCTCTGCGAACGCATCGGGGAAGATGTCGGGCACGCCGGCCTCGATGCCATTCAGAATGGCGTTCGCCACATCCTGGGGCGTCGCCTTGTCCATCTCGATGTCCTTGGACATGTCCGTGTCGACTGGACCCGGGTAGACGCCGTGCACCGCGATGTTCTGATCCACCAGGAGAGCACGTGCAGCCTGGGTCAGTGAGTGGGCCGCAGCCTTGGAGGCACTGTAGGTCGGGAAGAAGGGAAAGTTGCTGAGACCCGCGACCGAAGCGACGTTAACGACAGCGCCGCCGCCACTGGACTCTAGAATCGGCGCAAAGCGCTGCAGCAGGTGGAGTGGGGCAAAGTAGTTGACCTCCATCTCGGTGCGCGCCGCTTCGAGAATGGCGTCGTCCGCCAGGTCGCCGCCCACGGCGACCCCTGCATTGTTGATGAGGACCTCTACGTCGCCAGCGCTCTCTGCAGCGGCTCGTACCTGAGCGGCATCGGTGACATCCAGCTCGAGCGGCACCACCCGGTCCCCGTGTCGCTCACGAAGATCGGCGAGTGTTGCGGGCTTGCGCGCAGCTGCGTAGACCTTGTCTGCACCGCGCTCGAGCAAGGCCTCGGTGATCGCGCGACCGATGCCGCGGTTGGCTCCGGTGACAAGAGCCACGCTTCCTTGAATTGCTGTCTTGGACATGTCGACTTCTCCTTTTGGTTAGTTGACCAGTCGTCTATTCTGTCTTCAAAAAAACTCACGCAACGATCGGAGCATCTGCTCCGATCAGGCGGAATACATCCCGCTTCAAAGACCCCAGGACCTCGGGGTCGTTCTTCATCTTTGCCAGCATGACGCTGCCTTCGGCCAGAGCCAGGATCGAGCAGGCGGTCTGGTGAGCGTCCAAAGGAGCCAGATCCCCCCGATCGACCGCCTCGTCGAGGACGGTCTCCAGGCTCGCGACGTAGTGATCGAAAACCTGGCGAAGCCGCTCACGCAGCGCCGGCTCCTGCGTGCTCATCTCGAGACCCAGGTTGCCGATGGGGCACCCGAGAACCTGCCCGCAACTCTCGTACACCTCGACGTGAAGTTCACGAAGGCCTTCCGTGTAGGCCGCGAGGCGCTCCAACGGTGGCCCGTCGCCGGAAGCCAGCTGATCCAAGGCCTGTTTGGAAGCAGTCGAGTGTCGGTCGATGACGGCGAGCGCAAGATCTACCTTGGACGGGAAGAAGTAGTAGAAGCTACCTTTCTTCACCTCGGCGGCCTCGCAGAGCTCACTGACGCCGACGGCGGTGTATCCCCGCTCGTGCATCAGCTCGGTGCCGCTCTCGACCAGCCGCTCTCTGGCGTCACTCGTTCGTCCCATGAGAGGAATATACGACCGGTCAACTATTTTGTCAAGTGCCCTCTTCCAACACCCTGTCCCCTGGGTATTCGGGAACGAGGTCGACCCGAGTGTGGATGGGATCAGGCTTCATGGAGTGTTGGTAACGCCGACGGGCGGGGTGAAGCTCGACCCCGCCCGTCGTGAGCTCGACACAGTTCGTGGGCTATTCGGCACTGGCCACAGTGGTGGCGCCTGCCTTGATCTTGCCGGTGGCCTCGGCAGTGCTCCAGGTGGCGTTGGCCAGGAAGCGAAAGTTCGTGAGAGCGGCGGCGTAGCCATCGATGTCGGGCGTCTGGGCCGCGGCGGTGGCATCCGTAACAACTGCGACCTCGAATCCCTGCTCGAGAAGCTCGCGGAGATGGGACTCGGTGCAGAGGTTGGCGGACATGCCGCCGAGGATGACCTTGTCGACCCCTCGCTTGCGCAGCTGCAGGACCAGGTCGTTGGTGTCGGGTCCGTAGACTTTGTGTGGGCTGACCACGATGGTCTCGCCATCCTCGATCAGGGGCTTGTAGCGCTCGAGCCAATCGGCTCCGGAGCCGCTGAAGCCTTCTGTCGTCAAGGCACCCGGCCGTCCGAACATGGTGACCGTGTGCATCATCGTCTCGCCCGCTCCGCCGAACTCCCAGCCGTTCTCGGTCGGATAGTACTAGTGGGGAGAGCTTAAGACCTGTATCCCGGCCGCCTTGGCCGCCTAGATCAGTTTCTCGATGTTTTCGACGGTCTTGTTGGCTGTCACGCTGGCGCCGACGAGCCCCCAGGTGACTCCG
>JARFQS010000200.1 GCA_029287645.1 Thermoanaerobaculia bacterium
GTACGGCGGCGAGCGGGTTCTCGAGTTCGCGGTCTCCGGAATAGCGCTCATCGTCCAGCCACTTGCTCTCGGAACCCCAGTAGACGTCCTGATCCGGCTCCCAGACGTCCTCGCGGCCACCGGCGAAGCCGAAGGTCCGAAAGCCCATCGTCTCCAGGGCGACATTCCCGGCCAGGATCAAGAGGTCGGCCCAGGAGATCTTGCGGCCGTACTTCTGTTTGATCGGCCAGAGCAATCGGCGGGCCTTGTCGAGGTTGGCGTTGTCGGGCCAACTGTTGAGCGGCGCAAAGCGCTGCGAGCCCGAGCCTGCTCCACCCCGGCCGTCGCTGATCCGGTAGGTGCCCGCACTGTGCCAGGCCATCCGAATGAAGAGCCCCCCATAGTGGCCGTAGTCGGCTGGCCACCAGTCTTGCGACGTTGTCATCAGGTCCGTGAGGTCCTTCTTCACTGCATCGAGGTCGAGGGACTTGAACTCCTCGGCGTAGTTGAAGTCTTGGTCTGTCGGATTGGACAGCGAAGAGTGTTGGTGCAGAATCTTCAGGTTCAACTGATTCGGCCACCAGTGCTGGTTCGCCGTGGTCGCAACCGCCGACTCCGAGTGGGGTCCGTGCATGATGGGGCACTTGCCTGCGCTCTTCATACTCTCTGACATCTGGGTGCTCCTGATCGTTTTGGTGAAAGATGGGTGTCTATAGGTCTGAAATGATATTGAGTTCTTGTCGCTCGTGTCTGGGACGACAGGAACGAAACCGGTTTCCGCTTCAGTCTCCAGATGAATCCGGAGTCTCTGCGCGGCACTCGGGACAACGACCCCAGTAGATGACCTCGGCCTCGTCGATCTCGTAGCTCGAGTCTTCGGCGGCAGTGAGGCAGGGTGCGTCGCCGACTGCGCAGTCGACATCGACCAGGCGACCGCAGGTGCGACAGATCAGGTGGTGGTGGTTGTCACCGACCCGATCTTCATAGCGGGCCGGCGACCCCGCAGGCTGGATCCTGCGCAGTGCGCCCTTTTCCACCAGGATCCCCAAGGCGTCGTACACCGCCTGCCGAGAGACCGATCCGATGCTGTCTCGCACCTCATCTGCGAGCTCGTCCGCAGTGGCATGCGGCCGCTCCGATACCGCCTCCAACACAGCCAACCGCTGGGCGGTGACCTGCAACCCGTGTTCCCGGAGTAGAGTCTTGGCGTCCTCGATCACATCGCGATGCTATCTCGTAGTCTGGATTATGTCCAGGATTGGACACGAGCCACACAATGGTCTGACCCTCCATCCAACGCAACTCCACGGGTAGTCCCCTGCGTGGACACTTTTGAGTTCATCTCTCGGGTAACGGCATAGGATAGGTACAAGCAAGAACCAGGAGGGTCTCCATGATCGCCAAGAAACCCAGCCACTGCTTCGCTGTCGTAGCAGCTCTGATTGTCCTCGCAACCCCAGTCGCTGGCGCTGTCGATACCGAGCGGCTCTCTGCATTTGTCGAGAAGGGCATGGACCTGTGGCACGTGCCGGGCATGTCGGTGGCCGTTGTCACCAAGGACGAAGTGCTCTTTCAGAGGGGCTTCGGCACGACGGGTATCGATGAGGGCCGGCCAGTGGACGAGCACACTCTGTTTGCGATTGCCTCGACCACCAAGGCGATGGTGGCTGCCGGCCTTTTGATGCTGGCCGATGAAGGGAAGTTGTCCCTCGACGATCCCGTCATCCGGCATATTCCCGAGCTGCATTTCACTGCCCCCTCACTCACCCAGCAGCTGTCCGTGCGAGATTTGTTGGCCCACCGAACGGGTCTGCCTTCGACGGACTACTGGTTCTACCTCACGGGCCTGCCGTTGGATGAGCAACTCATTCGCCTGCAGACCGTGCAGTCGGCGGCCCCGGTTCGGACCCGCCTGATCTATCAGAACACCATGTTCGAGATCGCCGGGCTACTGCTCGAGCGGCTCAGTGGTGAGCGCTGGCACCATTTCTTGACCGAGCGCCTATGGCATCCCATCGGCATGTTGGAGACCTACGGTACCCGTGGAGAGATCAGGTCGAATCAGTCTCACGTGAGACCCCACCTCTATCTCGATGACCAGCTCACCGTGTCGGAGTGGGATGTTTCCGCAGACCATGCCGACGCGGCTGGATCGGTGTGGTCCTCCCTCCACGACATGAGTCTGTGGGCGCAGTTCCTGCTGCGTGGTGGCGTAACTGCCGGCGGAGACCGGCTGATCTCGGAAGAGAGCATCGAAGAGATGTTCGAGCCTCACCAACTGTCCAGTGCCGACGATTTCTACCCGACCGTCGAGCTCACCAAGCCGAATTGGCGAAGCTATGGCCTTGCCTGGTTCCAGCAGGACTTCCAGGGCAGGAAGATCGACTTTCACACGGGTAGCCTTGCGGGTCTGATCGCCATCATCGGACTGGATCGTGCAGGCGACAAGGCGGTCGTGGTTCTTGGGAACCGCGATCATGCAGAGATGCGCCACGCTGTCTTGTGGGAGGTCATGGACAACTCCAATGCAGACCAGCGGCGAGACTGGAACCAGGAGGTGTTCGATCTGTACTCGAGGCTGCGGGAAGAAGGCGATCAGAAATGGCAAGAAACACTGGAGAAGCGGCTCGAGAGCACAGAGCCGAGCCTGGCGGCGGAGGCCTACGCTGGCAGCTACCGAAGCGAGACCGTGGGTGATCTCCAGATCGACTGGGCTGACGGAAGGTGGACCCTGAGAACGACGCTGGTCGAATTCGAGATGACCCATTGGCACCTGGACATCTTCCTCTCGGAGTACAGGCCCTGGGAGATGCGCGAGTTCACCAAGTTCAACATCGGAACGGATGGTGCGATCGTCTCGTTGGAGGTTTTCGGCTACACGTTCGAGCGTGTGGATGAGGAATAGGAGATATCGAGGGCAGACTGGTTGTCGGCGGCCGGGAAACTCCCTGATGCGTTCCCCTCGAGTTTGAGCGGCCGGGTTCAAGTCCTCGTGGCCCCCTGAGGGTCGTGAGAGCGCGGTAGAATCCGAATTCACTCCGGTAGCGAGTAGAGAGAAATTGACGCGGTCAGAGGGTCGACCGGTGAGAACTGCGATATGACCATCGAAGCTGGACAGCAACTCCTTCACTACCGCCTGGTCAAGAAGATCGGCGAGGGCGGTATGGGTGTGGTGTATGAGGCGACCGACACGCGACTCGATCGGAATGTCGCCCTGAAGGTGCTACCGCCGGAGTTGACGCAGGATCCGGAGCGGAGCGCGCGATTCCATCAGGAGGCGCGTCTGGCGGCGGCGTTCAACCACCCCAATATCGCCACGGTCCACGACGTCGGCGAGCAGGACGGGGTGACCTTCATCGTCATGGAGTTGATGCGCGGCGAGTCGCTTCGCAGCCTGGTCCGCGACAAGCCACTCGAAGTGGAGAAGGCGGTGGACATCGCCACTGGTATCGCGGCTGGTCTGGCGAGAGCCCACCGCGAGGGCGTGCTCCACAGGGATCTGAAACCGGACAACGTCGTGCTGACGGACGAAGGTGTCCCGAAGATCCTGGACTTCGGCCTGAGCAAGCTGATTGGGGACGACGAGCCGGAAGCAGCGCCGATGGCGTCCGAGATGCCCACCCTCACAGCCCTCGCCTCACCACAGGTCACGCGGGCCGGCCAGGTCCTCGGAACCCTGGCCTACATGTCGCCCGAACAGGTGCAGGGTCATTCGGTCGATGCACGTACGGACGTCTTCTCCTTCGGGGTGATGCTGTACGAGATGCTCACCGGCAAGCAGCCCTTTGCCGGCGAGTCGAGCCTCGACACGGTGTCGGCGATCCTCCGAGACGAGCCCGCACCACTCGAAGCGGGGCGGAACGACGTGCCAACCGACCTGCAAGAGATCCTCGCCCAGAGCCTCGCAAAGGAGCCCGAGGACCGCTTCGCCTCCGGGCAGGAGCTCTACGATGCGCTGCTCGCGCTGAAACGACGTCTCGAAGCACCGACAGCCGGCCTGGGAGCAGTCGTACGACGTCCGGGCGTGCTGGCCCTGGCAGCAGCCGTCATCGTACTGATCGGTGCCGCGGCGGCTTGGATGTACCATCGCAACTCGCGGATCTCGTGGGCCCGTAACGAGGCCCTCCCGGAGATCGAGCGACTGTACGATGCGGGCGATGAGGACGCCGCGATCCGGTTGCTCTACGAAGCCTCCGAGATCATCCCCGAGGATCCGCGCTTGCTCGAGTACGTTTCGAGTATCACCGTACCGCTGTCCTTCGACTCTGATCCGCCCGGAGCCACCGTCTACACCAAGGGCTACAACCACCCCGAGCGGGAGTGGATCCTTCTGGGCGAGGCTCCCATCGAGAACGTTCCCATCGGATTGCCCGCCCGCTTCCGGGTCGAGAAGGAGGGCTACGTTCCCTTCGAGGGCGCACCCTTCGCCATGCAGCAGACCTTCCGTCTGTTCCGCGAAGACGAAGTGCCGCGGGGAATGGTCCACGTGCCAGCGGGTAGCGCCAGTTTCGGCGCAGGCGATGCTGTGGCGCTCGACGAGTTCTGGATCGATCAGCACGAAGTGACCAACCGGGAGTACAAGGCGTTCGTCGATGACGGGGGGTATCGCGAAGATCGATTCTGGGAGGAGGAGGTCGATCGTAGTGCGTTTGTCGACACGACAGGGCGTGCTGGTCCCGCCGGCTGGGCTCTGGGCAGCTACCCCGACGGCGAGGACGACGTGCCTGTCTCAGGCGTGAGCTGGTTCGAGGCGTCGGCGTATGCCGCGTGGGCTGGAAAGAGCTTGCCGACGGTGTTTCACTGGCGGCTCGCCGCACAACAGAGCATCTTCAGCGAGATCCTGTTGTGGAGCAATTTCGACACGAAGGGACCAGCGCCGGTGGGCACCTATGCCGGACTCGGACCGAACGGTACCTACGACATGGCGGGCAACGTACGGGAATGGTGCATCAATCGAACGGGCGACAGACGCCACATCCTGGGAGGTGCGTGGTCAGAGCCCAACTACCTGTATCGCGGCACCGACGCGGCCGACCCCTATGACCGTGGATCCATCAACGGGTTCCGCTGCATTCAGACGTCTGAGGCACCTCCGGAAGCCGCCTCGACGGCGATCGAGCACCCGGTCGAGGACCATCGACAGGACACCGCGATCGACGATGACCTTTTCGAGATCGTGCTGCGCGACTTCGACTACGACGACCGCGAGCTCGACACCCAGGTCGAGTGGAGCGATGACAATTCGGAGTTCTGGCGCCACGAGGTCGTTTCCGTGCGCACAGCCTATGGAGACGAACGACTGCCCATTCACTTGTTCCTGCCCAAGGGCGTCGAGCCGCCCTACCAGGCGGTGGTCTACTTCCCGCCTTCGAGCGCCCTGTATCTCACGAACAGCCGTCACCCCAGCTTCCCGTTCGGGCACTTCATTCCCAAGAGCGGTCGCGCGCTGATCTACCCGATCTATCAGGGAACCTACGAACGCCAGGTCGACCGGCAGGGCCCCAACGACAACCGCGACCACAAGATCCAGTACGGCAAGGACCTGCGGCGAACGATCGACTTTCTCGAGACGCGTGAGGACATCGACGGCGAGAGGGTGGCCTTCTACGGCATGAGCTGGGGCGCCACCGTGGGTCCGATGATGACCGCCATCGAGCCCCGATTCGAGGCGAGCGTGCTCCTGGCGGGCGGTTTGTTCCGTTACCCAGAGGATTGGCCACCGGGCGCGGTTCCCCAGAATTTCGCGCCGCGCTCGGTCGTACCGACGCTGATGATCAACGGACGAAACGACTTCGGGGCTCCGGTCGAGACCAATATCCAGCCGATGTTCGACAGTCTGGGCACCCCGGATGAGCACAAGAGCCTGGTTCTGCTGGAGGGCGGCCACGTACCGGCCTCACCCAACGAGGTGATCCGCGAGGTCCTGGACTGGCTCGACCTGTACCTCGGTCCGGTGAACACCCGAGGCTGAGGCCAGCTTCGTTGTAGACGACGTCATCGAGTTCCGCCGGTAGTCGAGCCTCGCGGTCCCACCCGTGCGGGTGGCGCCGATCAAGCAGCCCGTCCTTATGATCGATGTGACCAGGAGAGATGGTGCCAAGGGCCTGAACTTCGCACGCGGCCCAACCTGCGGGCGAGATCTTTGCACCGGGGACCCTGTGACCAACAACGGCGAGGAGGCAGAAGATGAAGAAGCTCGCAGCCGGCCTTATCCTGATTTGTCTGACGGTACCGACTGCGATCGCCGAAGAGGGTATGTGGCGACCAGGCCAGCTTCCCGGCCTCGAAGAGCGGCTCACTCGACTCGGTTTCGAGGTCGAGCCGAACGAGTTGGCCGATCTCACCGGCCACCCGATGGGTGCGGTCATCAGCCTGGGTGGCTGCACCGCTTCGTTCGTCTCTCCCGAGGGTCTGGCCGTGACCAACCATCACTGTGCCTACGGAACCATCCAGTACAACTCGAGCGAGGATGGCAACCTCCTGCGGACGGGCTTTCTCGCTGCCGAGCGGCACGATGAGCTGCCGGCGGCGCCCGGCTCGCGCATTCTGGTGACCGTGGCGGGCAAGGATGTGACCGATGCCGTTCTGGGAGGCCTCTCGGAGAACGCAACCGGCCGGGAGCGCTGGGAGAGCATCGCCGCCAAAGAAAAGGAGCTGGTCGCTGGTTGTGAAGAAGATGCCGGGCATCGTTGCAAGGTCGTTGCCTACCACGGCGGCCTCGAGTTCGAGCTGATCAAGCAGCTCGAGATTCGGGACGTCCGGCTGGTCTACGTTCCGGCGGGCTCCATCGGGGTCTTCGGCGGTGATGTCGATAACTGGATGTGGCCCCGCCATACCGGTGACTTCGCCTTCTATCGGGCCTACGTGGGGCCAGATGGCCAACCGGCAGAACCTGCTCAGGAGAACGTACCCTACCGCCCGCGACACTATCTGAGACTGGCTTCCGATCCTCTCGGTGAGGGCGACTTCGTCATGGCCCTCGGCTATCCAGGCTCCACCAACCGTTACCGTCTGGCGATCGAAGTCGAGAGCGCATTCGGCTGGTCGTTCCCGACGAGGATTCGCCTCTATCAACAGTGGCTCGACATTCTGGACCGGCAAACTGCCGACGACGAGAGGCTCACCATAACGTACGCCTCGCTGAAATCAGGCCTGGAGAACGCGGTCAAGTACTACAGAGGGTTGCTCGATGGCTATGCCAAGAGCGACATGCTCAGACGAAAAATGGACAGCGAGAGGGACCTGCAGCGGTGGATCGAAAGCGATCCGGCGGTCAAGGAGGACTTCCTCCCGACCCTTCGCGAGCTCCGGATTCTTGCGGCCCGTCAGCAAGGTACCCGCGAGCGGCGAATCTACTACGAGGATCTCGTCCGCAGGGGAGAGCTCCTGGATACCGCGAGGACGCTCTACCGGCTGGCCAGGGAAAGACAGAAGGTCGATCTGGAGCGGGAGCAAGGCTACCAGGAGCGCGATGTGCCCAGGATCCGCGAGCGGCTCATTCGCATCGACCGCACGTTCGATCCTGGGGTGGACAGGGCCTTCTGGCGACACTTCATTATCGACTATGCCTCCCTTGCGGCAGATCAGCACGTCAAAGCCTTCGACCAGTGGTTCGGAATCGGGGTCGAAGGCCTCGACGAAGAGCTCTTGGACCGGCGGCTCGGAGAGATGTACGAAGCTACCCAGCTGACCGACCAGCTGTCTCGTCTTGCTTGGCTGGACGCGTCGTCGGCCGAGATCGAAGCGAGTGAGGGTCCATTCCTCCAGCTGGCCGTCGCCTTGTTCGAAAGCGACCAGGAGCTCGAGGCCGAGGAAAAGGAGCTCGCCGGTCGGCTCGACGAGGTCCGTTCCCGCTACATGGAAGCCCTCACCAGCTATCTGGGGACACTTGGCCGGCAGGTCTATCCGGACGCCAACGGGACCCTGCGGGTGACCTTTGGCTCGGTCGAGGGCTACTCGCCCAGAGACGCGGTCACTTACGCTCCATTCACCAATCTGAAGGGGATCCTCGAGAAGCACACCGGTGAAGAGCCCTTCGCCGCGCCCGAAGCCCAGCTGGAGGCCATTCGAAGAGATCTCGGCGATGCCATCCACGACGGGCAACTGGACTCGGTACCGGTGAACTTCCTCAGCACCCTCGATTCTACTGGCGGGAATTCCGGCTCGGCGACGCTCAATGGCAAGGCCGAGCTGGTGGGCCTGCTCTTCGACGGCGTGTGGGAGAGCATCATCGCCGACTGGGACTTCATCCCGGAGCTTTCACGCTCGATCCACGTGGACCTGCGCTATGTCCTGTGGGTCATGGAGACCCTCGATGGAGCCCAGCACCTGATCGAAGAGATGCAGGTGCAGCACTAGTCACGGTCGTCAGCCGCCCTCGATCAGAGCCAGCGGCACCTCGTAGCGGTCCTTGCCGTCGATGATTACGATCCAGGTATCGCCTTCGAGCTGGGACTCGACCTCTCCTGCAGTGGAGTTGACGTAGTCCTTCATGAAGTTGATGGTGAACTGCTCGCCGACCGGGCTCAGAATCACTACCGAGCCCTCGCCGCCCTCCATGCGCAGCACCCCGGCGGGGCAGGTCGCTACCTCCTCCGAGTCGATGGGCCCACAGCGCAGCAGGGTCGTGGCGTCGTAGTCGGCCGTGCTGAAGGGCCAGGTTGGATCGTCGGGGTCGACGGGTTCGAGTATGCTCGCATCCCAGAAGACGAAGACGCTTTCGTCCGGAAAGCGAAAGATGAGACCCGAGAGGGGGTGATCGTCCTCCCGGGTCACCGCATTGCCGTGTTGATCACGGTAGTGGCCGGGTTGACCCTCGACCTGGACCAGGTCGTGGGTAACCCCATCCGAGCGGGTGATGGTGACGTTGCCCTGCCGCTGGCTGAAGGTACAGGCGATGATGACGTCGGTGTGGTCCGAGCCCTTCGGATAGACGTCGCAACGGGCTTCGGTCGAGTCGGCCAAAGCGGCTGTGCTGAACATGGCCGCTGCCACCAGTACGAGGATGGTGTTACAGATCTTCATCGGTTTCGATTCCTCCACCGGGCATCGCCAGATGCTATCCCAAGCTCTCGTGCCGAGGAGCGACTACCT
Organism: Thermoanaerobaculia bacterium; assembly: GCA_029287645.1. Lineage (GTDB taxonomy): Bacteria > Acidobacteriota > Thermoanaerobaculia > Multivoradales > JAHEKO01 > JAUVRX01. The sequence continues at coordinate 9,073 of JARFQS010000200.1, forward strand.
TGTCGGCCGACCTGGCGAGGGTGTTACTGTGCTCGCAAAGGACGTCAGTAGAGTCCCGCCGGAGGTGATCGATGCCGACCCTTTCCTTGGCTGTCCTACCGTTTGCGGATCTGAGTGCCGACAAAGAGTACAGATACCTGTGCGATGGCCTCGCCGCCGAGCTGATCATGGCTTTGTCCCGCATTGAAGGTCTGCAGGTTGCATCGCGCAGCACTTCGTTTCATCTGCGTGGCATCGACGACGTGGTCGAGGCCGGACGTCAACTCGAGGTCTCATCGGTTCTAACGGGCCGCGTTGCCAGGACCGACGATCGACTAAGTGTGGGCGCCAATCTGACTCGAACCGACGACGAAGTCGAGCTCTGGGCCGACAGCTACGATCGGCCGCTGGAGGATGTCTTCGCCATCCAGCACGAGATCGCGGAGCAGATTGCCAATGCCCTCGAGCTTCATCTCGCCCCGGAGCATGCAGAGGCTCTCAAGCAGCCTCCGACGACCGACGTTCAAGCCTACGAGTACTACCTCAAGGGGCGGGAGCGGTTCTTCGAGTATCGCCGTCGCAGCGTCGAGGCAGCCCTGCAGCTATTCAACATGGCTCTGATGCTGGACCATGATTACGCGCGGGCCTACGCCGGCGTTGCCGAGTGCTGCACGTTTCTCTACATGTATGCCGATGGCGACGCGACCGACCTCGAGCAGGCTCATCTGGCCAGCCGGCGCGCACTCGAGCTGGAACCCGACCTGGCGGAGGCGCATGTGGCCTGGGGTCTGGTGTTGTCCATGCAGCACCGGTACGAGGACTCCGACGAAGAGTTCGAGCGCGCGATTCAGCTCAATCCGAGGCTATTCGAGGCGTTCTATTTCTATGCTCGCAATAGATTCGCCAAGGGCGACCTCGAGACTGCGGCGAAGCTCTACGGGCATGCCTCGAGGATCGACCCGGACGACTACCAGGCACCGCTGCTTGTGGCCCAGATCCACGACGATCTGGGACGGATGGAGGAGGCTGCGGCTATCCGGCGACGGGGCGTACGGGCCGCTGAGCGCCGTATTCAGCACCACCCAGAGGAGACTCGTGCGCACTACATGGGAGCCAATGCCCTGGTCGGGCTGGGGGAGACGGAGCAGGGACTTCGCTGGGCCGAGCGTGCGCTGGAGCTCGAGCCCGAAGAGCCCATGGTGGTCTACAACGTCGGCTGCGTGTTCTCGATGGCAGGGGAAATCGATCGAGCGCTGGATTGCATCGAGAATGCGGTCCGCAACCGGCCGGCCTACGTCGAGTGGCTCCGGCACGACAGCAACCTGGATTCCCTGCGGGAGCACCCCCGCTTCATGAAGCTGTTGGAGGAGCAGGCCACCTCGTAGCAAGCGCGCAGTAGTCAGCTGCGGGCGATTTCTGGCAGAATTGCCGATTACGCGAAGAAAGCAGCTCGTCTGCCCTAGATCACCTGGCGATCCGGGAGGCCAAGATCATCATGCGTCAGCAACAAGTAGGTATCAGCGGGCTCTCGCTGTATGTACCACCCTACAGAGTGAGTCTCGAAGATTGGTGTGATTGGACGGAGGCCAACTGGGGGAAGATCCAGGCCGTCGTCGGGACCAGTTTCCGCATGCGCGGCCCAGAGCACAACGCCTACACGATGGCGGCCACGGCGGTACTACGTCTGATCGATGCGTACGACGTGGACCCACACAGGGTTCGGTATCTGGCTCTTGGCACCGAGTCGAGCACCGACAATTCCGCCGGGGCCGTGATCGTCCGCGGGATGATCGATGACGCACTGCGGTCGCGCGGCGGAGAGCCGCTGGCTCGCGGCTGCGAGGTTCCGGAATTCAAGCACGCCTGTCTTGGCGGTGTCTACGCGCTCAAGAGTGCCGTGCGCTACGTGATGGCCGACGGCCAGGGCTCGCAAGCCATCGTCGTCTGCTCCGATATCGCCGAGTACGCTCGCGGCAGCAGCGGAGAGCCGACTCAGGGAGCGGGCGCCGTCGCCATGCTGGTGGAGGAGGACCCCAAGCTCATGGAGGTCCATCTCGAGGGTAGCGGCAGTTCCTCGGACTACAGGGGGCCCGACTTCCGCAAGCCACTGAGCCGCTTCGTGGGGCAGAAGCCGAGGCCCATGGGCCAGTTGCAGGACCTTCCGGTGTTCAACGGGAAGTACTCGACGACGTGCTACAGCGAAGCGACCTTGCGCTCGCTCGAGGACATGTTCACGCGCCGGGAGATCCATGCGCCGCAGTACTACCGCGACCTGGCTGCGGTCTTTCTGCACCGACCCTACCGCCGTATGCCGGAGAGCGGATGGGCCATGGGCTACCTCTTCTCACTTGCCCACGACGACGAGAGAGAAAGGCAGGAGCTGAAACGCTACTGCGATCTTGCCGAGGTCGACATCGACGAAACGATAGCGGAGATGGACTCCGTGCCGGTGGTCCGGGACCTCGTGTACCGAGACGCCCTGGGCGAGGAGATCTACCCGAACTGCGTGCAGCTCCTGAAGACCTTCCGCAAGACCGAGGAGTATCCGGACCTGGTGCTGGCGAAAATGCGCCTCGGCGCCGATCTCATGATGAACGTTGGCAACATCTACACCGGTGCCCTTTTCGCTTGGCTCGCTGCGGGCATCGAGGAAGCTCTCGGAGAGGAGTCACAGCTCGCGGGTGAGGAGATCCTGCTCGTGGGTTACGGCAGTGGCGATGCCTCCGAGGCGATCCCTGTCAAGCTGGTGGAAGGTTGGCAGGAGGCCGCAGCGAAGATCGGCTTCGCCAAGGCGTTGTCCTACTATGTCGACCTCTCCGAAGAGCAGTATCAGCAGCTGCACGACGACGGTCATTCACCGGGGCTCACCTACGACCATCGCGAGGAGTTCCTGGTCGAAAGCATCGGAGAGCGCGAGGAGAAAGAGTTCATCGACTTCGGTATCGAGTACTACCGGTACCGCGGTGAGCCCGGTCCACCCCCGGTAGCCAGATAGATTTCTAGAGCCCGAGGGCTTCTTCTGGTTCATGATCGACACCCTCTAGTCTGGTGAGGTACCGGTAGTACGGGAGCCTCTGCAGTATTGAGTCGCCTAGATAGGCGGGTCTGTCAATCCATCGAACACCACTGTCCCGCCTACGATGGTCGCCAGGATCTTTCCATCGAGCAGGCTGCCAGGGTCGGACTCACCCACGGCCAGGGGATCGAGATCCATGACCGTGATGTCGGCCCACATCCCTGGTGTCAGAACACCCGTCCGGTCCTCCCACCCGGCGGCGAAGGCCGACCAGTTGGTGTAGCCGCGGAGAGCCTCCTCCGGTGTCATAGCCTCTTCCGCGTACCACCCCCCAGGCGGTTCCTTGTCTTTGTCGCGCCGGGTCACGGCGGAGTGCAGACCATAGAAGATGTCGTGATCCGAGCCCGCCAGGTCAGCGCTGAAGGTCAGTGGCACGCCGGCCCTTCGCAGTGTCCGCCAGGCGTAGGCTCCCCTGACGCGCTCGGGGCCGAGACGATCCTCTGCCCAGGTCTTGTCCTCGACGCAGTGGGGAGGCTGCATGGCCGCGATGATCTCGGCAGGTGCGAATCGCGCGAAGTCGTCGGGATGGATCACTTGGGCGTGCTCGATGCGGTGCCGCAGCGCTCGGGTTTCCGGGCTCGCATCGATCACCGATTCCAGGAAGGCCAGGGTCTCCCGGTTCCCGGCGTCGCCGATGGCATGGATCCCGATCTGGAAGCCCGCCTGCATGATCTCCGCCGCGAGATCCTGGTTGAAGCCGTAGTCCGACCCGCTGACACCACGGTGTCCCGGTAGGTCGGAGTAGTCAGCCAGTAGCCGGGCTCCCCGCGACCCGAGGGCCGCATCGTAGTAGGCCTTGACCGAGCGAACTGTGAGCGTGGATCCATCGACGTGAGGCCCGCGCTCGATCCACTGGCGGCAGAGCTCTTCATCGCGCAGGCTGATCATCGCGTACACGCGTATGGGGAGCTTGTCCTCTGCTTCGAGCTCCTCGAAGGCCCGCATGACCTGCGTGTCGGCACCTGCCTGATGGACCGCCACATATCCGTCTTGCGCCATGATCTCGAGCCCTGCGAGGACGAAGTCCTTCATCTGCTCGTCGGTGGTCTCGGGGATCGCGGCGGTCAGCATGTTGGTGGCGCGATCGATGAGGATGCCAGTCGGGTTGCCAGCGTCATCGCGGAGGATTCTGCCGCCCTCGGGCTCCGGGGTGTCGCGGTCGATGCCAGCGCGGGAGAGCGCCGACCGGTTGGCCCAAACGGCAAAGCCGTGCAGGCTCTTCAGCACTACGGGGTTGTCGGGAAACTGCTCACTCAGCCGGTCGGCGGTCGGGTAGCGGTTGGCCCACTCACCCTCGTCCCAGCCCCACCCGAGGACCCACTCACCAGGAGGCACATCGGCCGAGCCCTCGACGACTCGTTGGATCGCCTCCTCTTCGGACTCGACACCCACCAGGTTGACCTGCACTTTCTCGCGGCCCAGCTCCTGGATGTGAGCGTGGGAGTCCACCAGGCCTGGCAGGACCACAGCGCCATCCACATCGAAGACCCGCGTCGCGCTCCCCACATGCTGCTCGGCCTCGGTCGTGGAGCCGACGAACACGATTCGGCCATCGGTCACGGCGACCGCTTCGGCGTCAGGGTGCCATCCGGCGTCATCGTGTGGGGCATCGGCAGAGATTTCGCCATCCACCGAGGGCTTTCCCCAGGCCAGGGTATAGACCCGACCGTTGATCAGTACGAGATCGGCGCCGGGCTCGGGGTTGGATTGGCAGCCGCTGAAGAGGAAGAACGCCGTCAGCAGGCCCACGGTCATGGCTCCAGGAAGATTCTGATTCAAGTACCCCTCCTACAGTTCTCAGATCTTGATACCGACCACGATAGCGCAGGTAGCTACATATAGTCCTCCTGGAAGGCTCCGCCCGTCACTCCTCGTGCCATGTGCTTCTCAGGTAGGCGCTCGGGTGACGAACTCGGAAACCGAGACCTTCTCGAACACGATCACATCTTGATGTTCGGAAATGGCTACTTGGATCGGACAAGGTAGCCGCCTACTCGGTGTCCTGTGGGGGGAGATTTCTTGGACGCCCCGATCGGGTGGTTCTAACGTTTCTTTGGAGCCAGGCGCTCGAGCTCCTCGAACCAGTTCTGGACAATCACGATGCGGTAGTCCTGGCTGTTCTCGACCATCAGGAACCGCTGACCGTCCGGTGCCACATCCCAGCGCTGGTGACCCATGAAGTCCAGTGTGTAGGGACCTTCGAAGAGCTCTACCGGAGCGGCGAAACTCAGCTCGGGATCGTAGGTCGCGGCGGCCGACATCACCTTGCCGCCCTTGCGGAAGAGGAGCTCTCTGCCGTCTGGAGACCAGATCGGTGAGAGACCTCCATCGATAGAGACTGCCAGCTTGGCTCCCGGCCCCGGGTAAGGCACGACATAGACCTGGTATTCGCCGGTCTCATCGCTCACATATGCCAGCCACTTGCCATCCGGCGAGAAGCGGCCGGTGCGCTCGTTCGCGTCCGAATCCAGGAACCTGCTGACCGAACCGTCCGATTGTCGGACCCAGATGTCCGATGCGTTGTCGAAGAAGGCCAGGTCGCCCGTACTTGGATTCCATGAAGTGGGGACGGTCGAGCGGGCGGGTCGCAGGTCACCCTGAATATCGAGAAGAGTGTCGTTGCCTTCGACCAATGACTCGGTGCTGCCGCCTCCGCCGGCGGGGGTCCTGACAATCGACCCGATCGGTGCGGCTCCACGGGGGCTCTGGCGGAAGGTGGCGAAGCGGTCATCGGGGGTGAAGATGGGAAATAGAGAGCCGTCGGCGAGCTTCTGGCGGGTGCCTCGAGCAACATCGATGGCATACACATCGGCCCCGACATTCAGGAGTGCCGTCCTCCCGTCGTTCGAGAGATCGAGGTGCGAGTAGTTCCGCGATTCGGTGGTCACGGGTTCGAGTCGTCCGGAACGATCTACCCAGACGACCTTTGCGTTGGCCTCACCCCGAGTCGGCACGTAGATCATGGTGCCGTCGTTGGCCATGTAGGGGCCAAGCTCGACGTTCTCGAGCACCGGGATGGGATCGCCCCCGACCAACAGTGACTCGGGATCGAAGGGTACCGCCATCGAGGTGTCGCCCTGCGTGAAGATCAGATGCCCGCTCAGAGCGTAGATCGCGGCGAATCCGTTCAGCCCCAGTCGAGTGATCGAGCCGTCCTCGAGGTCGACGACACCAATCGTCGGAGGGCCTTCCCGGTGCCCAAGGCTGACGAGTGCTCGCCGACTTCCGGGAAGGTGAAATGGCATGAGGTGAGAGACATCCCCAGCGTCTTCATCGACAACTGTGACGGCCTCGGCCGGGCCGCCGGAGGCCGGCACGCTGTAGAGTCCACCCCTCGTCCCGATCAGGATCTGATCGTCGGTTCCCCAGCTGAAACCATAGGTGTCGAGATCACCGAGGTCGACGAGTGGGACCGGTCGCCCACCTCGGAGGGGCACCTTCGAGAGCTTGGTTCCGCTGACGAGCCCAAGCCAATCCCCCGTCGGAGAAAAGAAGAGCCAGGCCGCCTCCCGAGCCGGGGCCACGGCCTGGGATTCCAGACTGTCGAGAGCGCGGACATAGGCATCCACGCGGTTGTAGACACGGCCGTTGTGAGCGATGTGGGTGCCGGTCGGTGAGATGGCCACGCCGAAGTCAGTCCAGTTGGGAACAGACTGCCAGGGCAGGTCGATCGTGAAGCGTCGCAGGGGCGCACTTGTGCCTGAGGAGTCCCTACCGACCTGGAGCTGGAGAAGAGTGACGACGGCCAGCACGCCGGCCAGGGTCCAAGGGAGAGCCTGAGCGAGCCTGCCACGCGAGGCTGACGGTGTGGTGTCGATCTCATCCGAGTTGTCACGGAGCTCCTCGAGCGCTGTGCGGGCGTCGCCTATGTCGCGTAGGCGACTACGAGGGTCCTTGCGGAGGCAGCGTCCGATCAACTCCCGAACCCGTGAGGGTGTCGAGGCGGGCAGAGCCGCGAGATCAGGTTCACTTTGTATCACGGCGGCCAAGACCTCAGTGGCATCGGTGCCAGCGAATGGCCGGTGCCCGGTGAGCATCTCGAACAGGACGCAGCCGAATGCCCAGATGTCCGCTCGCCTGTCGACCGTTCTGCCCCGCGCCTGTTCGGGGCTCATGTAGGCGGCGGTCCCGAGAATCGTTCCGGCGCTCGTCATGTGTGCAGTAAGCGTCGGCGAGTGCGTCATGTCGAGCTCGCCGGGTGCAGCTTCCCGCGGTTTCGCGAGCCCGAAGTCGAGCAGTTTGACGGAGAGTCCGCTGGCACTTTCCGGGTCGACCATGATGTTGCCCGGTTTTAGATCACGGTGCACGACGCCGCACTCATGAGCGGCCTCGAGTCCGTCGGCAATCTGTAGAGCGACTTCCAAGGTCCTGTCGGTGGCGAGAGGTCCCCGGGCCAGGATTTCGGCGAGGTTTTCGCCTGCAGCGAGTTGCATAGCCAAGAAATGGACTCCCTCGGCGTGACCGACCTCGTGGATTCCCGCGATGTTGGGGTGATCCAGGGAGGCGAGCACCTTGGCCTCTCGCTCGAACCTCGCCAGGCGTTCTGGATCCTGTGTGAATTCGGCAGGCAATACCTTGATCGCCACTTCGCGACCGAGTTGGGTGTCTTCGGCGAGCCACACCTCACCCATCCCGCCTTCTCCGAGCTTGGCGGTGATCTTGAAGTGGGAGAGAGTCTTGCCGATCATGTGTCGGTACGCTCCGCGTCAACCTGGTCGAGAAGGCTGGTTCATTCTACAGGCCTCGGTGCGTCCTCGGTTCGGAAGATCGCAACAATCTGCAACTCTGGGCATCGACCACAACGCAGCCCACAGCCGAAGAAGCCAGTTCTTCCTAGGAGAACAGGACCGATGTCCAGATTCGGACAGCAGCAAGAGAAATCAGAACAGCCAATACCCTGCGGAGTTGGAGGACGGGAACTCGATGACTGACTCGGCTCCCGAAGTGGGCTGCCGGCACCACGGTGAGTACCAGCGGCACCGCCAGCAACCACTCGATTTGACCGGTAACGGCCTTGCCGATGAAGGCGGCGGTCGTGGAGAGCAAAACGATGGCCAGATTGCTGCCGATGGCGATCCGCGTCGGGACCCGTACGAACGAGGTCATCAGCGGGATGAGGATGAAGGAGCCGCCCTGGCCCACCAGGCCGCCGAGGAGTCCGACTCCAGCAGCGCTGGCAACGGCTCGGGAGCGGCTGAACACGAGGTCGAACCCCTGGGGTCGCTCGCCGTCCCGTCGCATGGGGACCAGCATGAGGAGCGCGGCAACCGCCGCCAGAAGGCCGAACACGCCCAACAGGATCCGATTGGGAACGAAGCGCGCAGCAGCACCGCCGATGGCCGCTGCCACGAAGATGGGCGTGCCCATGTAGAGAACCAGGCGGTCCGACATGGAGCCGAATCGGCGGTGGGTCAGGGCCCCGGAGATGCAGGCTGCAAGTCCTTGCACGATCGTCAGCCCCGCAACTGCTCTCATGGTCAGCGGCTCGAAGCCGAGCAGAGGTGGGACGTAGAGGAGCAGCGGCGCCATGATGATGCCGCCACCTATTCCCAGCAACCCGGAGAGAAATCCGGTTGTGGCGCCCAGCGCGGCGATCAGGAGAAGAAGGTCCACCTCACACCACTTCGATGGCTGGGGAGCCCGGTCAGGGTCTTCTTCTTCAAGAACGCCATTAGAGTCCCTCCAGGCCGGCCTTCGCCAACCCTTCCAGTAGCCGATCCGTCAATTCCGGGGCAATCGCGTGGCGCTGGATCAATTCGGTTCTGAGGTCTTCTAAAGGCATGGACCAGAGGGTCTTGAACTCAGCCAGCGCTGGCGCGGCCTCGTCAACGAGCCCGAGCTGTCCGTAGGAAGCCGCAAGGAATAGAGGGATGCGGAAGTCTCCAGCTGCATCCAGTAGGCGCGCCTCGCCAAGGGCCTCATTGTAGCGCCCGTTGAGGAAGTGATCGTAGAAGGTGGCCATGTGCATCCAGGCTGGCGGATGAGGGCTGAGCTGGATCGCCTCGCGCACCATCGGCAGGCCGCGCTCGGAGTCTCCCAGCTGGCACAGGTAGAGGCCCATCAAGCCCTGCCACAGGGCATTCCGGGGATTGAGATCGACCGCTCTCTGCGCTTCGAGGGTGGCGCGGTCATAGTCGCCACGCATGAAGAGTGTCAGTGCCATACAGCCATGGGCCACCTGACTGACAGCATCGAGCTGCACGGCCTTCTCTCCGATCTGCTGCGCGCGATCGAGAGCGTCGTACTCTTCGGGGCGAGCGTTCCAGCGGTGGTGATACTCCTCGCCGTAGAGGTAGGACAACCAGGCCAGGGCATCGACGTAATCGGTGTCCTCGTCGACCACCAGCTCCAGGCAATCGCGCGCGGCCAGGTGCTTTTGTGGGGAGTGGTCTTGAAGGTAGTCGTAAACGCGCAGAATGCAGTCGTAGGCGTCGAGACTCGCTGGTAGCT
>JARFQS010000267.1 GCA_029287645.1 Thermoanaerobaculia bacterium
GCCGGAGACTGGGCCTCGACGGTACCCGAGCGATTGGTCTGCGAGGGGCGATTCGGAATCCGGCTGGGTGAGGATCTGGGTTCTGCCCGCGAGGAGCTCGAAGCAGCTGTGGCTCGAGTCGCCAGCACCGATCCGTGGCTCGCCGAGCATCCGCCCCGGGTCGAATGGTGGGGTGGCCAGTTCGCGCCCGCCGAGACACCCCTGGAACACCCCATTCTCGAAGACGTCTCGGGGGCCATGCTGGAGCTCACGGGGAAGAGACCGCCCGTGAAGGGCGTACCCTACGGCGCCGACATGAGGCTCCTCGTCAACGAAGGCGGTATTCCGACGATTCTCTTCGGACCGGGGGACGTTCGGCAGTCTCACCGACCGGACGAGTACGTTCCACTGGACGATCTGCTACTGGCCACGCGCGCGCTGGCGCTTACCGTGCTGCGATATTGCGGCGCATCTTGAGGAGAGTGGGCTCGGCAGGCAACTCGCTACTGAGGCGTGTGTCGATTCCAGGAGGGAATCATGGTTTACCATCGGATCGATCGTAGTCCGGGTCTGCAGCCTCTGGCAAAGCTGGTCGCGGCTTTCGTGATCTGCCTCTGTTGCATCCTTTCGACATCCTGTGGAAGGCAGGCTGATGACGAGTCTTCCGCACCGTTTCCGGCCGCAGCCATCGAAGCCCTCTTCGCCCACTACGATGAAGGGAGCTCACCCGGTGTCGCCGTGGCCGTGGTGAAGGACGGGCAGGTCGCCTTCATGGAGGGCTTCGGACTGGCCGATCTGGAAACCGGCACTCCCATCGACGCTCGGTCCCAGTTCCGGCTCGCCTCCGTCTCGAAGCAGTTCGTCGGCATGGCGATCCTACTGCTGGCGGAGGACGGTGTGCTCGACTACGACGACCCCGTCACTCTCCATCTTCCAGAGCTTGCACGTATCGGCGAGGAAATCACGATTCGGCAGCTGCTCCAACACACGGGCGGGCTGCCCGACTACTACGAGGCGCTGACCGCCGCGAGCGGAGACGAATGGCCGTCCAACGAGGACGCGGTGCAGTTCTTCGCGGACTGGGGCGAGCCTATTTTCCCGCCTGGCGAGCGCTACGAGTACAGCAATCCAGGCTACGAGATGCTCGCCTCGATCGTCGCTCGGGCCACCGGGATGTCGTTCAGTGCCTTCATGGACGAGAGGGTCTTCGGGCCGTTGGGAATGAAGAGCACGTTGGTCTTCGACGAACGCAATCCCGAGATACCCCACCGCGCCTTCGGATACTCCAGAAACGACGACGGCACCTTCCAACTCGACGATGCAGACCCGCTGAACTTCCTCACTGGCTCGGGTGGCATCTATTCGACCGTCGAAGATCTCGTCCTCTGGGATCAGGCTCTCTATGGCGAGGCTCTGGTTCCGACCTCGACTCTGGACCTCGCCTTCGCACCGGCAGTCTTCAACAGCGGCGAGACCTACCCGTACGGCTTCGGCTGGGGCGTCGGCTCCGACCCCCTCTTGGGAGCTGTCCACAGACACTCGGGAGGCTGGGTCGGCTTCAGCACCCACATTCTGCGCTTCCCGGAGGCTGGCTTCAGCGTCATTCTGTTGTCGAATCTCGACAGCTTCGATGGCGCTGGGTATGCGCGGCGCATCACCGATCTGGTCTTCCCGCCCCCTCCGGTCCTGATCACGGGCGCTCGAGTCATCGACGGAACGGGCGCCCCTTCGAAACGGCTGAGCGTCCGAGTGGAGGGAGATCGGATCGAAGCCGTAGGTGAGCTGGAGTCCCGTCCTGGCGACCTGGTCATGGAGGCCGACGGCCTGATTCTGGCGCCCGGGTTCATCGATACCCACAGCCACGCCGACTCTGCCGAGCCCTACATTCTCGCTGCAGCCGAAGGAGCGCTCAGCCAAGGTGTCACAACGGTCGCTGTGGGGCCCGACGGTGACTCGATCTTCCCCATCACCGACCTCTTCGAAAGCCTCGAATCCGCACCCTCGGCAGTCAATGTCCTGTCCTTCGTCGGGCATGGGACTCTGCGGGAGCAGGTCATGGGTGAAGACTTCCGCCGACCCGCGACCGACGCCGAGATCGAGGAGATGAGGGCTCTCCTGAAACAGGAGATGGAGTCCGGTGCGTGGGGCTTGTCCACGGGACTCGAGTACGACCCCGGCATCTACTCCAGAACCGAGGAGGTGATCGCGCTGGCCCGCGAAGCCGCAGCGTTCGGTGGTCGTTACACCAGTCACATACGAAGCGAAGATCGATACTTCTGGGAGGCCGTCGAGGAGATTCTGAAGATCGGGCGGGACGCTGAGATTCCGGTCAACATCACCCACATCAAGCTCGCCATGCAGAGCTCTCACGGGAAGGCCGAAGAGCTACTGCAGATCCTCGATCAGGCGCGCGACGAAGGAGTCCAGGTCACCGCGGACATCTATCCCTACACCTACTGGCAGTCGACCCTCACGGTCCTCTTCCCCGAGCGCGACTTCCAGAACCCCGAGGCGGCTCGATTCGCGGTGACCGAGATCTCACTGCCCGAGGGGATGCTGATTCCCCATTTCGCGCCGGACCCGGAGATCGAAGGAAAGACGCTGGCCGAGATCGCCGAGCTCAGGGGTACCGATTCCGCTTCCACCCTGATGGACCTCATCGCCGAGGCCGAGGCCTACCAGCAGGAGACCGGTGAAGAGGACGTGGAGACGGTCATCGCAGTCAGCATGAGTGAATCCGACATCGAGCGGCTCATGCAGTGGCCCTGGACCAATATCTGTACGGATGGCGAGCTCTACGGGGCCCACCCGCGGGGCTATGGGACGTTCACCAGAGTCCTGGGGCGTTATGTGCGGGACCGACAGGCGCTCGATCTCGAGACCGCGATCCACAAGATGACCGGTCTGTCTGCCGCCACTCTCGGCTTGGACGACCGAGGTCGCATCGAGCCCGGAATGAAGGCCGATCTAGTGCTGTTCGATCCTGACACGGTCCTCGATCGCGCCATGACCGACCACCCCCACGACGTTTCGCAAGGGATCGAGACCGTCTGGGTCAACGGTCAGGTGGTGTTGCACGACAGGTTGGCTACGAGCCGGCGCCCCGGAAGCATCGTGAGGCCTTCGCAGTGAGGCAGAGCGCCATCATCCTCACCAACGGCATGCTCGAGACGCCGTTCGCCAAGACGACCCACGGTCTGGTCAGAGGTCCGAGTCGATTCGACATCGTCGGTGTCGTCGATCCTCCCTGTGCCGGCCGAGATGCCGGATCCCTGCTCGACGGCCAGGTCCGAAACATCCCGATCTTCGCCTCCGTCGCCGCCTGCCTG
>JARFQS010000272.1 GCA_029287645.1 Thermoanaerobaculia bacterium
CACCACCCTTCGGTTTTAATTTGTTTTACATGAAGGCCGTTTGTGGGAAAGAAACATCCATGTCAACGATATATCTGGCGGTTCTGCCGTTCATTTTTATCCAAATCGCGATTCTGGCCATTTTTATATTATTCCCAAAGATCGCCATGTGGCTTCCCAATTTCGTGCTTGGAGCCTTCGGGCTCTACCTCCTCGTGCGTCGCAACAGCGACAGGTCGGTCCTTCTGGGCGGTCTCGACCGCTGGCTACGCAAGCGGCCCTGGCTCAATCCGCGGAACTGGCGGCGCAGCGGCAGCCACCCCACCGAGGAGCCGTCGACCCGGGGCATGCGAGAGGCTTCGCCCAGCGGAGGGGATGGCCCCCATGTCGTACTTCGTCTACCGCGACTGCGCATTCGCTTCCCGAACATCCTGGATCGCTATGTGATTCGCCAGTTCTCTACTGTGTTCGGCCTGGTCGTCTTGTCGGGTCTGGCCGTGTACATCGTTGCCGACATGGCCGACAGGATGGACGACATTCTGAAGAACGACGTGGGCTTCGGGGTCGTCGGGACCTACTACAAGTACTTGACGCTGCAGATCATCTTCGAAATAGCACCCATTGCGGTCCTGGTAACGACTCTGATCATCTTCGGAATCCTCTCGAAATCCAATGAAGTCACGGCTGCCAAAGCGTTGGGTATCAGTCTCTTCCGGATCGCCATACCGGCCCTCTTCGGGGCTCTCGTCGTAGTGGCCTTCACCGGATTTCTGGAAGCCAGGATCTTGCCGGCTGCCAATGCGCGGGTGGCACAGGCAGACGACATCATCAAGGGCAGGACGGCTGCGCGATCCTACAGACGCGCCGACAGGCAGTGGCTCTTCGGACAGGGCCGCTACATCTACAACTACCTGCGATACGACTCGGAGAAGCAGGCCCTCAGCCGCTTGCAGGTCTTCGAGTTCGACGATGACGATCGCTTCACGCGGCGCTTGTTCGCTGACAACGCTGAATACCTCGGCGACGCATGGCTGTTCGAAAGTGGCTGGGTTCGATCCTTCGATGGCGGCGAGGTGCTCGATTTCAGGACGTTCGACCAACCCGTTATCGACTACTATCCAGAGACACCCGACTATTTCGAGTCCGAGTACAAGCTGCCCAAAGCCATGTCCTACGGAGAGCTCAAAGATTACATCTCCGAGCTCGAAGGTAGCGGTCAGGCCGCTCCCGAGCTGCAGGTAGAGCTGCACAAGAAGGTCGCCCTCCCATTTGCCTCGCTGGTCATGTCCCTCGTCGCGCTACCCTTCTCCTTCAGGTTGGGTCGCAAAGGGACGCTCTATGGAATAGGGATAGGCGTCGTACTGGGAATGGTGTTCTTCGCACTGCTCGCGTTCAGTAGCACTCTGGGAGAGACCGGGGCACTGCCTCCGAGGCTGGCCGTTTGGAGTCCCAGCATCGCCTTCATGATCCTGTCCGTCTACCTGATGCTGGGGGTCCGCAGCTAGGGCCCTGAGAAGGCGTACCCATGGCGGTCTTCTTTCTCTTCCTGCTATCCCTGAGCGTGGGTTGCCTGACCACTCAGTTTTGGGTGCCCGGACCCGACTTCGGTCGGGGCTACTTCCAGATGAATGCACTGGTGGTGCTGGGGCTTCTCGGTCTCGCCGTGGCAGTCTGGTTCTTGTACCCACTCGCGCCGTTCGGAACCCACGAGGATCTGGGCTCCACGGCCATGTGGATCGCAGTGGCGGCGGCGTTTGTCTACTACGGCACCATCTGGCGCGAAGCCTGGGGTGCGAGCCACTGGGCTGCTGCCGTGGCTCTTACCGCTACTGCAATCGCGTTCTTTGCAGCCGGCCACGCACTGGTGGGTAGTCCCACTCCCCTTCCCCACCGCGACCTCCTGCTCACTGTCAACCTCGGGGCGTCCGCGCTCCTACTCGGCTGGTCGCTTGTCACGATGCTCCTCGGTCACTGGTATCTCGTCGTCCCCGGGCTACGCTTCAGGCACCTCGTGATCTTCTGCCAGGTACTGCAGGGAACTGTGTTTCTGAGGATCCTGGCGGTCGGCCTGTCGATGGGAGCTGCTGCCACCGTGGATCCCCTGGTGGAGCCTCATCCGCTGAGAATTCTCATCGGACTGAGTGGTCATGGGATGTTCTTCTGGTTTCGTCTGCTGTGGGGTCTCGCCATACCTCTTCTCCTCGCGGTCATGTCTCTGAGCTGTGCTCGCAGACGAGCCAATCAGTCGGCCACGGGCATCCTCTACGTCCTGGTGATGGGCAGCCTGATCGGCGAGATCACGGCTCTGTATCTGACCCTGATCACAGGTGTGCCTGTCTGACAGAGGCCTTCCAAGTGATGCGCATTCGGATCCAATGCAAGTCGTGCGGTCTACCCTTCAGGACGCGGCTCCGTCCGGACACCTCGCAAGTCGAGTGCGACAACTGCCAGCAGGCGATTCCAATCGCGGCCGAAGGTTGGAGCGACGATCCGCCTGCTGTGGAGATCTGTCCCATCTGCGGTTGTCGGCATCTCTATCGGCAACGGGACTTCAACCGGGGTCTGGGATGCCTGCTCGTTCTGGTCGGAGCAGTCCTGGTCCCCTGGACCTACGGCCTCTCCCTCGTCGTCCTCTCTCTCGTGGATCTCGCACTGTATTATCGACTTCAGGAGGCCGTCGTCTGCTATCGCTGTGACACCGTGTTTCGAGATGCCCGGCCTGGTCCCAGGCAGAAGGACTTCGACCTGCTGAAACACGACGTGCTGAAGTACGGAAAAAGCTGGGACAAGCCAGCAGATCTGACAGACGAGGAGTGGCCTACTGACGCCGCAGAGGATGGCTCTCGATAATCCCGTAGAGGACCGACGACACGGCGTTGAAGGTCGCCGTTCCGACTGCGGCTCGCCGCGTCTCGAGCCCCCCCGTCAGGGAGGAGGTCATCCCGCCCTTGCGACGCGTGCCGGGAATCGCGAAAGGCACCTGTTGATCGTCCAGGCCTTCAATCAGGCGTTGGGGGATCTCCACCGAGCCGCTGCCACCCCAGGATTCTCCGGCGAGACCGAGAACCACGGACCAGGCTCGGACGAAGTAGTGGACCCTTCCTTGGATCTCGATGGAGTGCAGCCCACCTTCTGCGGCAACGTAGAAGTGATAGGCAGCCCCGAAGCTCTCTCTCAGCTCGACCGCCTTGCTTCTGGCGAGCTCGATCGTCTCTTCGTCCGTCAGAGGAAGGCCCGACCTGGGCTCTCCGATCTGCTGCGGTACCACTGCGATAGGCAGGTTCCTGCCGAGTCCCTGATGGAAGTACCGGACGAATCCGTCGCGGACTCCCAACAGCTTGTCCGCTGCGGAGCTGGCGACCGCCACCTCGATTCCATCCTGAAAGCGCCGCCAGAAGGCCCTGAGATCTCGTTCCATGATCGTTAGCTCGAAGAATCAGAAGGTCAAGGATATTCGCCGCTATTTGCGGTGTAAAGGCGAGCGGGCTGTCCTCGAAGGACCGCACCTCGTCCGAGAGTCCCTCGAGAGTGGGTCGAAGCTGGATCTCGTTCTGGCAACGCCCGCCTTCCTGGCTACAGATGAAGCTCGGGACCTCCTTCCCAGGCTGCCGACAACCGTAACCGAGATTGACGAGCGGATCCTCGACGAGCTCTGTGATGCCGACTCTCCGAAGGGCATCCTCGGAGTCATCGAGCTTCCTCGAGGAGGGCTCGACCAGCTAGAGAAGCTGCCGGACGCTGGTATCTACCTTTACGGCTACCAGATTCAAGATCCCGGAAACCTGGGAGCTCTGGCTCGGACCGCCGAGGCCTTCGGCGTCAATGCTCTGATCCTGTCACCGGGAACTGTCCATCCGAACCACCCCAGGGCCCTCCGAGCCTCTGCAGGCAGCCTACTGCGTCTGCCGGTCGCAGTCGGGGCTGAGCCCGCCGACCTGTCTCCGTCGGCGTTACCTGGAGGCATCGAGACCCTGGCGCTGGTTCCACGTGGTGGGACACCACTGGTACAGTTCAGCGCTGCTCCCCCTCTGCTGCTCTTCCTCGGCTCTGAAGGTGGCGGCCTGCCGAATTCGATCCTCAGACACGCCGACTCGCGTCTGACGATCCCGATAGCGGAGCCCGTGGAGTCGCTCAATGTTACCGTCGCTGCCAGTATCGTTCTCTGGCACCTTCAGCAACAAAGCGCAGCAAGCCTGGAGTAGTCCCTACAAAGCCTCCTTGAGAGCGGCCGTCAGAGCGGGAACCACTTCATGAATGTCGCCGACGATGCCGTAGTCGGCGACGTTGAAGATCGGGGCACCAGCGTCCTTGTTGATCGCTACGATGACCTGTGATCCCTTCATCCCCACCAGGTGCTGAATCGCGCCAGAGATTCCCGCAGCGACATAGAGCTTGGGCGTCACGGTCTGACCGCTGGACCCGATCTGACGATCCCGCGGCAACCAGCCACTGTCGATGACCGGTCGGCTTGCGCCGAGCTCAGCGCCCAGAGCCTCTGCCAGCTCCTGCATGATCGCCATCTTGTCTTCGTCTCCGATGCCCCTTCCCACGGAGACGATCACGGGAGCTTGCGACAGGTCTACTTCACTGCCGGCCGATTCCTCGACACCCAGAATCTCTCGGTCGGTGGCCATCGCTGCGAAGTCCATCTCGAGACTCTCTACCGGTGCACTGCCCTTCTCCACCTCGTCGGCTGCGTAGCTTCCCGATTGCAGGGAGACCAGGACTGGTCCTGAGCCTTTGGCCCTGACCTTGGCGAAGAGCTTGCCTCCGAGGACCGGACGCTGCCAGATCACGGCGTCGTCCGACGCCTCGAAAGCGACGGCTTCCGGAACCAGCGCGGCATTCAGCGAATGCGCAAGGCGGGACACGAAATCCACAGTCTGGTAGGTGTGGGGGAACAGGACGTAGGCCGGCTGCGCCTCAGCGATTGCGGCCTCGAGTGTCCTTACGAAACGCCCGGGAGTGTAGCTCGCCAGAGCCTCATCATCCGCGACATGAACAGCACCCAGGGCACATTGCGAAACCTCGCTCGACGCCTCCTCGAGCCCCGACCCCAAGAGAACGGCCTCGACGGTGCCGCCCCGCTCTGCGGCCAGCTCCTGCCCGGCCCGAAGGGCCTCCCAGGACATCTTGTGCACCTGACCATCTTTCTGTTGCAGAACCACCCAGATC
>JARFQS010000296.1 GCA_029287645.1 Thermoanaerobaculia bacterium
AGAGTGTGATCGTCTTCCTGAGGCGAATGTCTTCGGACGAGGCACCGATCATGATCTCGAACTCGCCCGGTTCGACAACGTACTCCATACTCCTGTTCCACAAACCCAACTCCTGAACCGGAAGCTCGAAAGACACCTCCCTACGCTCACCGCCCCGTAGCTCGACCTTCTCGAAACCTTTGAGCGACATGACGGGCGTAGCGACGCTGCTGATCAGGTCATTGAAGTACAACTGGACGGTTTCCCTCCCGGCGCGATTGCCCGTATTGGTCACGATGAGCGTGATCTGGATGGCCTTGTCCTCGACAGAGTAGCTCGTCTTGCCCAGCCTCAACTCACTGTATTCGTAGCTTGTGTAGCTCAGTCCAAAGCCGAACGGAAAGAGCGGGTCGGGACTCGAGAAAACATAGTCCCGGCCAGGCTGCTCTTTGGTACCGCGAACCCGGTAGTAGCCGCGATGGGTCGGTTTTCGATTATAGAAAACAGGAATATGGCCGACACTGCGAGGAATTGAGACCGTGAGTTTGCCGGATGGATTCACGTCACCGAAGAGAACGCCGGCGATAGCGTTCCCACCCTGCTCTCCCGGATACCAGGCCTCCAGAATGGCCGGCAGATTCTCCTTTTCCCATCCGATCGAATACGGGCGACCGTGGATCATGACCAGAATGATCGGCTTTCCGGTCTTGTGCAGCGCCCTGACCAGCTCTGGCTGTACCCCAGGAGGCGTCAGACTGGTCCGGTCATAGCCCTCACCACCGGTCGGCGGGTCGAGCTTTGGGTCATCGATCGGGTAGCGGCTGATCTCCCCTTGCCAGCCGACACCACCGAGCACCAGGTGGGTGCCACCGATGGCCAGTACGACGACGTCACTGTCCTCTGCTGCCTCGACCGCGGCCGCAATCTTACTGGTGTCGAGACTGGTAAGGCCTACACCTTCGGCGTACATGACCTCGATGTCGTCGCCGACGGCGTTCTGAATCCCCTGCAGCAAAGTCACTCCGGTCGACTTGTGCTTGGTGGCAGAATAGTCACCATACTGCACCCGGTCCGCGTTCGGCCCGATGACGGCTATGGATTCGAGTGACGATCTATCGAGCGGCAACAGGTCGCCCTCGTTTTTGAGGAGGATGATCGACTCGTCGGCAATCCGACGCGCCAGATCGACATGTTCCTGCGTATGGATCAACTCGCGAATGTGCACAGGTGCCTTATAGGGTCTTTCGAACAAGCCGCCTTTGAACTTGGCAGTCAGAATCCTCGCAACAGCATGGTCAACCAGGTCTTTCGAAACATCGCCTCTCTCGACCATCTCGACCAGATCGGCATAGCCGTATGGTTTTGGCGCCTCGAGATCGACGCCGCTCTCGAGCGCCATCTTCCCGGCCGCCTGGGCGCTGCCCGCAACCTTCTGGTTCTCCTGGAGCATCCGGATAGCTTCGTAGTCCGAGAACGTATACCCCATAAAACCCAGCTCATCGCGCAGGACGTCCCGAAGCATGAAGGAGTTGGCGTGGAGGGGGACGCCGTTCAGCTCATTGTAGGAGGGCATGACGGCGTAGACGTTGGCCTCCTGAATGGCCCTCCTGAAAGAGTACAGGTGAGTCTCGCGCAGCTCGCGCGGACCGACGCTGACGGGGCCCAGATTGATGCCCCCGAAGGGCACGCTATATGCAGCGAAATGCTTCGCAGTCGCCAACAGCTTACCGTCAGGAATGCCGTGACGTGTTGCCTCTGGCACACCCTGCAGGCCGATCACATACGCTATGCCCATTTCGGCAACGAGATACGGGTCTTCGCCATAGGTTTCCTCGATCCGGCCCCAGCGTGGATCGCGGGAAACATCGAAGATCGGCGAGAGCATCTGGTCCACACCGGCGAGTGAAGCTTCTCTCGCCACGGCGCTGCTCATCTCTCTGATCAGGTCGCGGTTCCAGGTGCTGCCCTGGGCGATCGCCTGCGGAAAGATCGTCGTCTCGAGCGCCAGATAGCCGTGCAAGCCCTCCGCGATCTGGAGAGCCGGAATGCCCAGGCGCGTGCTTTCTCGCAGGTAGCTGTCGGCAGCCTCGGAGATCCGGGAGACTCGAGTCGCATCGATAAACGGACTCTCGAGCGTCCCCGGGCTCATCCCCTGGAAGAGGTCTTCCAGAGCCTCTCGAGTCACTTCACCAGCATTCCCCACCGCTAAAGCGCTCAGCGGCATCTGGGTCATTTGCGCGACCTTCTCTTCCAGGGTCATGCGTGCCACAAGGTCCTTCACCCTGGCCTCGACGGACTGAGACGGATCCTTGTAGAGCGGCCTCTCGCCACTCGCCGCCGGCACTGTGAAGCCGCCGGCGACCGCCACGATCAGGCATGCACGCATGACGGAGCTAAACCTGAACCTGAACCTGTGTAAACAACTCATGGATGTGAGTCTCCGTTATCGATTTCCGGGAGTCCAGTCACGTCCATCGACCGGTCCTCTTCTATTGGTTGATCCGATGTCGATAGAGCGTGGCCGGCGACACTTCGCTCGCGTCGAACGGGCGCAGGCGCGTGGAGTACTGCCATGGCACTGGAGCCACGCGATGCGTGGCGAGTACCGAGATCGCCGTACCACCCACACCCGAAACGCGGTGGTCCAGGTTCAGCGTTATGCCGTCCTGGGGCGCGAGTTGGAACGGGAAGTTCGCGCGCGACAGCTGGTCTGTCGAGAACTGTCGGGCGCTCGCCTCCAGCGGTGCGTCGGAAGCAGCAAATAGCCCAATGCCGTCTGCACCCGTCAAGGCGATCCAGCGAACGTCACTCTTGTTTCCGTAGTCCTGTGGCACGAGGTAGGGCTGGTCCTCCTCGGCAACGGTGCTCGTGTAGACGCCCATGCGAGCACCGGTCTTGCGGTCCGGGTACGTCTCGTGAGGACCGCGGCCATACCAGGTGAGGGCGCTCAGCTGTGGTGCAAGCACCAGTTCGAGCCCCGCCTTGGGCAACCAGTCCGGCATCACGCCCTGTGGCGTGACATCCTGATGCAGGAGCACGTCACCGCTGCCCAGGATGCGATATACGTAGGAGACTTCAAAGCCCGACGCGAACGCCGTGGTGGGAACAACATCGGACTCCAGCCGGGTTTCGATCTCCACGCGAACCTCCGCGGGCGATACCCTCACGACATCGAGCCGCTCCACATGCTGCTCGAGGCGATCCAGACCCAACGATCGCCAGCCGTTGGCGATGCCGTTGCCCCAGCCCGCTCGCGCCGTCCTAAGCTTCCCGCGATACGTGCCCCATCCGTCACGCTCGTTTGCCAGGGGGGCCCGCCACACGTTCGCGCGCGGACCG
>JARFQS010000321.1 GCA_029287645.1 Thermoanaerobaculia bacterium
GATTCTGACGGCCATCGTGATCTCGATGGCCGTAACGATCTATTTGCTGGCGCTCTTCACTGCAGGAGCGCGGGTCCTGAATACCGACGGCATCTTGCAAGCTGCGGATAGCGATTCTTCAAGAAACGAGGACACGCTGCGGGCGGAGCTGGCGGGCCACGGGAGAATCGAGTCTTGAGCTGGTTGCCGGTGATGCTTTGGCTGGTGCCGGGTGTGGCCGGTCTCACGCTGTGGCTGATGCCTCGAGGCTCGAGTTTCCAGGGGCGGATGGCCAAGCTGTCGGCGACCGTGCAGCTGGCGCTGGCGTTCGGCCTACTGGAAGCGACGAGCGGCGGCGACATTCTCGTGCGCACCCTCGGCGATTGGCCAGCTCCCTTCGGAATCGTCTTCGCCGCCGATCGGCTGTCGGGGCTCTTCATCTTGCTGCAGTCGGTGCTGCTGGCGACTACCGTGTGGGTGCTACGACCCTCTGTCCACGGTGAGCAGTCGGTCGCACGGGCCCTGCCGCTCCTGTTCCTGCTCTCTTGCGGTTTGAACGGCGCTTTTCTGACCGGCGATCTCTTCAATCTCTTCGTCGCGTTCGAGGTCGTCCTGTTGGCTTCGTATCTCCTGATCCAGGTGCCGGGCACCGAGCGGTCTCTGCGTGCCGCCTTCCCCAACGTGGCGATCAATCTCTTGGCTTCGCTCTTCTTCTTTGTGGCTGTCGCGCTGCTGTATGGACAGTACGGAACGGTCAACCTGGCAGACCTTTCGCTGCGCATCGGGAGTGGCCCTCCATCGACCCTGGCGGTGGTCGCCTTCGGCCTATTGACGGTTGCATTCGGCATCAAAGCCGGTCTGGTGCCGTTGCTGTTCTGGCTGCCGGCAACCTACCCGACCTTTAGCGGCCCGGTGGCCGCCCTGTTTGCGGGAATGATGACCAAGCTCGGTGTCTTTGCCTTGCTGCGAACCGTGCCGCTCCTGATGCACGCCACCGTGGTACCGGAGATCTTGGTCTGGATCGGTGCCGCTTCCGCACTCCTGGGTGTCTTGGCTGCGCTCTCCGAGTACGAGCTCCGCCGCCTGCTCGGGTTCCATATCGTGTCCCAGGTCGGCTACATGGTGCTCGGGCTGGGGCTGCTGACCAGCGGTGCGATCGCCGCCGCGATCTTCTATTTGACGCACCACATCCTGGTCAAAGCCGTTCTATTTTTCGTTGCCGACGAGCTCGAGCGTCGAGGCGGTACCCGGGACCTGCGTTCGATGCTGGCGGCACGCGCCGGGGCCGGCGGGCTCGCCGTGATCTTCCTCTTGGCAGCGTTCTCACTCGCCGGATTGCCCCCCTTCTCGGGTTTCTTTGCCAAGGTCGGGCTCTTTCGGGCCATGCTCGAGGCAGGATCGTGGTGGACGCTGACGATCCTCGCTATCGCCTCGTTTTTCACCCTGGCCAGTATGTTGAAGGTATGGCGCCTGGCCTTTCAGACGGATGGATCCGTGAATACGGCCTCCCCTACACCGACGGCCCTGAGGCCGATCTGGTTGCTGGTTGGGGCCTCGATCCTGCTGGCGATCACTGCGGGACGGACTTTCGAGTTCGCCGAGGCAACGGCCCGACAGCTACTGGACCCGTCGTCGTATGCCGGCGCAGTGCTGTCAGACGCCTCAGGTTCCTCTGCCTCGGAGGTGCCTGAATCATGAATCGCAGCGGGCGGACTTCGCCGCCGGAGCGTTGGCTCAAGCGAACGATCTTGGGTCTGCAGCTGCTCGGATGGTTCTTCCTCGAGCTGTTGATCGCCAATCTCCAGCAGGCCCGACTTGTCCTCACCTCCCCGCTGCGTGTGCGGCCCCGCTGGATCCAATTCGAGACCCGGCTCCAATCCCCGGCGGCACGAACCCTTCTCGGGGCCCTGATCTCGCTGACTCCAGGAACCCTGACCTGTGACCTGCGAGACCGGACACTGCTGATCCATGCGCTCGACGCCTCTTCGGACGAAGAGGCCATCTGGCGCATTCGGCAGCGATTCGAATCTGTACTGCTGCGCATGGAGACGATCTGATGGGAGGACTGACCTGGCTGAGCCTGCTGCTCATCGGCGTGGCGATGCTGCTCATCGCGGTGCGTCTCATTCGGGGTCCCAGCGACTTCGATCGCCTTCTGGCCGCCGAGACTCTGGCGCTGGGCCTGGTCGGGCTGCTGATGCTCCGCGCTGGCGAGATTGATGATGCCTTCTATATCGACGCTGCCCTGGGCCTGGCGCTCTTCTCGTTCGCGGGCACGGTGATCTTTGCGAGACTCCTCGAGAGCAGGGGTGACGATGAGTGAAACCGGCTTCGAGATACTGAGCCTCACCGCCGATCTCCTGGCTTTGGGTGGAGCGCTTTTCTTCCTGATCTCCGCGATCGGACTCTTGCGTCTACCGGACTTCTTCTGCAGGGTCCATGCCCCCACCAAGGCTGCGACTCTGGGCGTCATGCTCCTGGGGCTCAGTGCCGTGCTGCGCAGCCTGAGTCAAGGAGATCTGGTGTGGTTGGAAGATCTGGCGATTCTACTCTTCCTGTTTCTCACCATTCCCATCAGCTCACAGGTCCTGGCTCGAGCGGCCCGACGCGGTGGAGTCGAACAGATTCCCCAGACGACAGAAGCAACCGCAGAAGACAAGTCCGACTGATGCAGAGCTGCAGGACGAACCGGCGAAGCGGCAGGGGTACGAAGGAATCCGGATCTGCATTCCGGTTGGGATCGTGTGCCGTCTACCAACCCCAGGTACCGGAGCCGCCTTTGAAGGGTCCGACGATCTCGCTGGTGATCCAGCCGCCGTAGAAGTCACCTTCCTGAGCTTCGACTCGCTCGCCATCGACGTAGCAGGCCTCGACACGCGACGGATAGAAAGCGAGGTGATCGCGAATCGACTCGAATTCGGGCACCGGATCGGGATAGGACCAGGCGGCGTCGAGCGATTCACGGTCGCCGTCTACGAGGCTGTGATAGCGAGCAACACCCTTGAACTCGCAGACGGTGCGGTGAGCGGATTGCGCCAAATAGGCCCAGTCGACATCCTCAGCTGGGATGTAGAACGTCGGCGGATGGCTGGTCTCCAGTACCCGCTTGGCACGTCGACTGTCGGCGATCTTGTGTCCGTTGAAGAACACCTCGACCAGCTTGGAGGTGCTTTCGAGTCGAGGTGGACGGGGGTAGTCCCAGACGGACTCCTGTCCGGGTCGGGGCTCAATTCGCTTCATCGAGGAGTCTCCTTGGTGGTTTTGTAGAGTGTTGCCGACTGGAGTATCGTGGGCGGTAGGCTCGAGGCGGGCATGGAATGAACATTCTCGAAATATCGCGTTGGCTGAACCAGAGGGGTCTCAGTGCGGCACCCTGTCCCTGGCTGGATGCTGTCTCGATCTTCGTCGACGAGCGTTACGAGAACTACGACTACGACATCATCGGACCCCGCGCACGTCTCCAGATCGCAGAAGTTCTTCAAGATCACGACTTTCGGCAGCTCTCGGGCCGCGTCTTCGAGGGACCCCAGGGCAGGATCGAATTTCCGCGGCCGAGCCGATCCCTGGCTACCGATCCCTCCGAAGAATTCGAGCAGGTGGTCGATAGTGCGATGGGAGCGGTGTTCGCGACTCCGACGCAGATCCTGCTGACGACCTGGCGTCGAGAGGGGCCGGAAATCGCACCCGCACGCCAACAGGACCTTCTGAAGCTGGTCCGCGAGCAGCCGGCCAATCTGGACAAGATACGGGACTGGCTACGGCGGACACCCTGTCTGGCCGACTTCCAACGAGCTCGACCCCGGCTGGAGAAGGCGCAGGAGCAGGGCCTTCAACAGCGCCGTCGAGGAACCTTTCGAACCCAGCTGCCGCACTGAGCGATCTCTCGCATCGACAGCGCCATTGCCTGAGAAGACTCTCCTTACTTCTCTCGTCTCGAGGCTCGCTACTGTCCAGGTTGGGCTCGGTCTTGTGCCACCCGGACCTTGGCCGCTCGCTCTTCGAATTCGCGGGCCCTCACGATTCCCAGGAAGACAATGCCCGTGACAACAAGTCCGAATGCGAAGATGGCGATCAGCTGCGCGGTCATGATGGGTGTCCCCCAGGGCTACGCAGCATGCGGACACGGATTCCGACCCACAGGATCAGGATCGAGGGCACCCAGAGGCCTACGAAGAGGCCGTAGTCGTGGTTCACCAGAAACCAGAGTGCCACGCTGACCAGAAAGCTGGTGAAAGCGGCAATGAGAAACGGAGCGTCAACGCGGTCGAACATGAGGATCCTCCTGTCGGCGTGAATGAGCGGATTCGTCTCGGTCGGGCTACTTGTGAGGTTCGACGGATACCCTGGGCTCGTCTCTCTCCGTCGAGGCGCCAACCTCGGCTGATGGGCTCTCGGGCTCTTGGGGCAATTC
>JARFQS010000349.1 GCA_029287645.1 Thermoanaerobaculia bacterium
ATCGAGCTCCTGTGCCGACAGGGCAGCGATCGTCCGATCCACCCAGGGTGAATCCATGTTTGGAACGACGATGCTGGCGAGTAAGCCCATGCTCGGGTCCCTATCGTACGGCGATGTCGGCTCCTGAGCGAAACGAAGCCATCGATCCTAAGGCGAATCGAAGAAGAACAGCCGCCCCTCTCCCGGTGACTCCAGAGTATCCGAAAGGTAGATGCTCTCGAGCTGCGGGTTGTCTCCATAGAGGCTCAGGTCGAGCTCGGTGGGCTGCTTGGCGGGTGTCTCGAGGCGAATCTGCTGCCCATCCAACATCGACCACTGGGCGACTCTGATCCGTTCTGGGAGATCCTCACCGGACAGGACCTGCTGTATCAGGTAGCGACAAACAGTCAGTGCCTCTCGGTAGGGATCGATCTGTGCCAGCGTGGGTGCGGCCGAGCATTCCTGCTCGATAGCACGTACTCTCCAGGTGGACTTGCCGGGTCGATTCGCGAGCTTCGATCGATAACGCAGAAAGCTCTCATGGACCTCTTCATGGTCGAGCGCATGAGAGTAGATGGCGACGCCCTCCAGCCGGCCCCTCCAGGGTCTTTGGTCATTCCAATCATTGCCGAAGATGACGGGTGCCTGGCGCCAATGGAAGAACCCACCCTCGACGGTGGCCTCCGAGACGACCAACTCGCCATCGCGGAAGGCGCGCAATCTGCCGGGAGCGTAGGTGACCAGAACATGGGTCGGCTCTCCTGTGGGCAGGTCCATCAGGGGTACGCGGGCGACGGCCCGCTCTCCGCGACTCTTCATACGAAGGCCGAAGATCAGGGTGGATCCTTGTTGTTCGAGTGAGAAGTTCCGACGACTCTTCGAGGCGGAAGTCAGGACGACGGAGGGACCCCGCCGCCGCCTGTCAAAGGGTTCGATTGTCATCTCTATGGAGATCTCGTAGGTCTTCTTGCTCTCGGATATGACCCTTGTCGAGGCACCTTGCGAGGCTGCGAAGTGACCCCCGGACGGCAACATGGCAAATGACGAATCCAGGCGCGCCTTGCCCCTTGGAGTCATGGTCACTGCGGTTTCAGCCCCGAGATTCGAGTCGTACAAGAGATTGGTTGCATCACCGGTCTCCCAAAGGAGCGTCAAGCCGTCCCGGGTCGCAGGCCACATCGGCATCTCGATGGACTGTCTGGTCGACGCCATGGGGTTGGGCCTCTGGGCCCGATCGGTGATACCTGTCAGCATCAAGGTGTCGGGAGTCGATAGAGCCTCGACCAATGTCAGCCGCAGTCGCCGGTCGTCTCGGTCCAGCTCGATCGCGGCGATGGAAGTGCGGGATTCGAGAGCGATATCCATTGCCGAAATGTCGACAGGTTCGTTGAAGACGGTGACGATCTCCTCGCCGTCGCGATGTAGAGTGGTCGAGAGGATTCTCGGTGGGGTGGCTGGGGTGATCACCACCTGTCCGCGCAATGCGGTGTCACCCGTCCGGGCGACGATCTCGTATCGACCCGGTTCGGTGTACAGATGCTCTCCGGCAGGCCCTTCGGATGAGGCGCCGTCGCCGTAGCTCCACAGCCAACCCTGTTCGGCACCCTGCATGGGTGGCGAGACCCAGGAGAAGGGGGCTTCGCCATATCTACGTCCAAGGGGCAGTGGCTCCAGAAAGACGTCGGGAAATCGGTCGGTGGCCCCATGGTGGGTGAACTGGATCGGTTCGCCCACAAGCTCCAGTGTTTCGGGGTCGGTCTCAACGACAAAGACCTCGTAGTCGGCCTCGAAGTGCGCGTGTTCGTCATTGGAAGCCGCGAAAGCCAACAATCGTCCATCGGCAGAGAGCATCGGGAAGTAGAGATAGCCCCGGTCCTCAGGCATACGGCGGTCGCTCTTCCTCAGGATGACGCTATCGGCACCGCTCTCCAGGTGCAGTCGGTTGATGGGACCCCCCGGGGCCACGACCCAGAAGCCCCAGATCCCATCGTGGGAGAAGTAGGGTTGACAGCCCGGACGAGGACCCCGGTCAGCCACCTTCTGCCGCACTCGGTCGAAGGGTGAGAACGCACCCTGCCCGGAGGCGGCCCAGGTCAGATTGTTGTTGATCAACCAGGGACCGGTCTCGCTGATGTCTGCGGTCAGCAGCGCAGAGGCACCCGTCTCGATATCGAGCTGCGCTGTCCGCCCATCTGGGCGGATGTAGATGATCTCGGTCGGAGATTTCCAGACAGCGGCTCGGTTCTCGTAGTAGTTGCGAGCCTCGTCGACGATCGAGCGCGGCTGGTTCCCATCCGGTGTGATCGACATCAATGCACCGACAGCTCCGCCACGAGGGTACCCATTCTGGTCGGGTGGCAGGCTGAGGTAGGCGATCTGCCGACCGTCTGGGGAGATGTGGGGGCAGCAGTGAAGCCGTCGCCCCTCGTCAGGGGTCAGTTGTGTCGGCTCTCCGCCGGCCAGATCCCGGATCCATAGGCGCCAACGCCCTGTGCGGTTTGATTCCCAGACCAGAAACCCTTTGCCTAGCCCAGGTAGCCGATCTGCTGTCGATTCAGCGGCGAGCGGCAGGCTCACGTCATCGGAGGCCGAGTGCTCTGCAGGCGAGGCGCAGGCAATCCAGGCGACAGTCGACGCCAGATAGAGGCCACAGATCGCGACCCGATTCATGTCGACGAGTTTAGCCTGCAATCTCTTCCTCTGTGCTAATGTTTCGCCGGAGTCAGAGTACCCCTGTGGCGATCTCCTGTAAGCAGATGAGCATGATGGCGAAGTATCGATGGGCACTGAGT
>JARFQS010000383.1 GCA_029287645.1 Thermoanaerobaculia bacterium
CCAGGGGTACGCAACGACGCCGGAGTCTACGAAGGAGCCGAGGTGACGATTCACTACGATCCCATGCTGGCCAAGCTCATCGTCTGGGGTCGTGATCGCCGCCAGGCTATGGACCGCCTCGCCAGGGCGCTGGCCGAGCTACGCATCGAGGGCATTCGCACCACCGTTCCGCTGTTCAGCGCGTTGCTGGAGGATGCGGATTTCCTCGCCGGAAACCTCGACATCGGCATGCTGGATCGGAAGCTGGCGGCCGGTGAGCTGACCCCGAGTCGACACTCCGAGTTCGAAGATCTCGGCATCATCGCCGCGTCCCTCGAGCACCTTGCCAAGCAGGCGAGAGCGTCTGGCTCGCCAGTCCAGGAAGGTGGGTTGCGAAGTCATTGGCGTCAGGCCGGCCGGCGGGAGTCTCTGCGGGGGGATCCATGGAGTTGATCGTCCTCAGCAACGGCACCGAGGCCAGGGTGGAAGTCGAGCACCACGGTTCTGGCATCGAAGTCAAGATAGGTGACAGGAAGTACCTGGTCGACACCGTCGCCACCAACGGTGCGGTCCGCAGCCTCATCATCGAAGGCCAGCAGTTCGAGGTCGCCGTTCGAAGTCCTGAGAAAGGTCGCTACCAGGTCAGCCACCGTGGCTCGATCGAAGAAGTCGAAGTCCTCGACCCGCTGACCCACCTGGCCAGGCAGAGCTCCGAGAGGGCCGGCCAGGAGGGGCTGGAAGTCGTGTCCGCCTACATGCCGGGCAGGGTCGTCGAGCTGCTCGTCCAGGAAGGCGACGAGGTGGCGATTGGTCAGGGGCTGGTGGTGCTCGAGGCCATGAAGATGGAGAACGAGATCCAGGCCGAGCGCGCCAGTGTGGTGAAGAAGGTCTTCGTCTCGGAAGGCCAACCCGTCGAAGGTGGCGACCCACTCTTTCAGTTGGGTTGAAGCGTCCGGTCGTACCTCCCGGCCGACCTTTGAGGGCTTGGGGGTTGAGGCGACCCGCGCTTCACGCGGTCGTTCTCTGAGGGCTTGAGGTCTGGTGGTCTTGAGGTCTTGAAGCGGCCGGCGCCCCTGCCGGGCGATCCTTGGGCGCTGAGGCGCTGAGGCCTTGAGGCAGTGGGGCAATAGGGCGCAGACGTACTGAAGATTCAGTGATGTCCAGCGGTGCCAAGGGTTCGGCGTGGGGACCTCCATGGGGGTTCTTGCAGCGGAAGGGAGGATAGCCCCCTGGGGGCCCCACGTCGGACCCCCTCACGATCAGTCCCAATCCCCAATCTCCAGTCCCCTACGCCCCTACGCCCCTACGCCCTCCAGATCCGAGTATCGCAGCTGCTCTCTCGACGACCTGACTGACGGTGAGGTCGCGCATGCAGCGGTGGTGAAGCAGGGGGCACCTGCGGCGAAAGCAGGGTGAGCACCAGCGGTCCGTGTAGAGCACTTCGTGGGTTGGTCCCACGGGTCGTGTTCGAGAGGGGTCTGTCGGCCCGAACAACGCTACGCACGGCACTCCCAGACTGGCCGCCAGATGCATGGGCCCCGAGTCGTTCGTGACGAGAAGGTCGAGCTCACCGAGTACCGCGGCCAGACCACCAAGATCGAGATCGGGCCCGATGACCGGGTGGATCTTGCCCGTTTCTTCATGGATCCTGACCGCCAACCAAAGCTCCTTCGGACCTGCAACGACAACGAGTCGCACATCGGGTCGGGCACGGCGAAGGTCTTGCGCCACGCCGACGAATCGACGCCACGGCCATCGCTTGCTGGACCCGAACTCGGCTCCGGCGAAGAGCCCGACGAGAGGTGCCGGGCTCTGGGACACCTGGGCCCGGCTCAGCAGATGGCGTGCGGTCGCCCGCACCTCCTCAGTCAGCGCGATGCGCGGTTGCCAGTCCCTCGGTGCCGGAACATCCATCGCTTCCAGGAGCTCCTGATAGTCGGATGACTGGTGGCGCCCAGCGATTCGGGGTCGCTCGACCGAGGGCTTCAAGAGTGGTGAACGGAAGGACCAGGAGGGGAATCGACCGCCGTAACCCCATCGTGTCGGGATCGCCGCTCGATAGGGTAGCCAGGCTGACCGAAAGGAGTTGGGCAGGATCACGGCCTCGTCGAAGCCCTGTCCCCGGAGGTTGTCTACCGTGGTCTCGTCGGAGCTGTCACGACTCAGTACATCACGGACGCTGGGCATCAGGCTCAGCAGGGAATGAAGGTGGGGTCGGGCCATGGCCGTCACCTCTCTGCCACTGACGGCGAGTGCCTCGTACACAGGTTGAGCGAGAACGGTGTCGCCAACCCAGTTGGGAGCGATGACCACAGTTTTCATGGTGACAGAGGCTTCTCCGGGTTCGCCAGAATAGTACAGGAGGCTGACGGTCAGCCGATGGCCGCGATCTGCTGATCGAGCCGTCGATCGAGCCAGCTCCAGAACGAGTCTTCGGGCTCGGCCCGTACCGGGAGGCTGGCCAAAGGGATATCCAGGCGGCCCAGCAGCTTGACCTCGTCCTTGGTAGTGGTCAGTACGATGTCGGCGCCACTGTCTTCGAAGGCTTCTTCGATGCTGGTGAGGCTGGAAGACGGGTAGTCGTGGTGATCCGGGAATGTGAGGGTCTCTGTGATCTCGAGCTCGAACCTTCGGGCCGCCTCCAGAAAACGCCTGGGTCGAGCTATTGCAGCCACCAGCAGCACGCGGGAACCGTCTGGCGGGGCCCCTCCCGCTGCTAGGCGGGGCGCCTCCACTCGAGTTGGCGCGCTGAAGCCGGGGCCTTCGAATCCGAAGCCCCTCAAGGCCTCTGCAATCTCCCCTCCGGACATTTCGGTCTCACCTGTCAGAACGACGGCGTCGGCTCTCCTTGCCGCCGAGAGCGGTTCTCGAAGGCGACCGCCTGGGAGTAGTCGACCGCCCGCAAACGGGTCATCTGAAGGGAAGGCGAGGAGGTCGATATCCCTGAATAGCCCGAGGTGAGAAAAGCCATCGTCGAGGATGAACACCTCTGGAGGGGGCTCGAGGCGTTCCAGGGCATGCCTACCTGCCTCGAAACGATCCGGACCGACCACGACCGACACCCCCGGTAGCAGGCCAGCCAACAGGACCGGCTCGTCCCCTGCAACTTTGGGCCCGAGCAGGGGGCCCTCACCTGTGCTGACGAGCCGCACCCCGCGGCCGCGGCTCCGGTATCCGCGCGAGAGAATGGCTGTGCGCAGGCCTCGGTCCCGCACGTGCCCAGCGATCGAGGCGACCAGGGGCGTCTTTCCGGTCCCTCCCCAGTGCAGATTGCCGACGCTGACCACGGGTCGAGGGAGTCGCTTCGAGCGCCGGGCATACCAGCGCCACCGCAGCGAGTGGACAGCGCCATAGAGCATTTGCCATGGCGATCGAGAAGGTGTGGGTGGCGGCAGGACTGCGCTCATCGTCCGTCTTTCTCGGTGCTCAGTCCTTCGCAGGCTCGCCGATCGCCACGAGTGGCTCTAGGAAGTCCAGGGTCTTCTGCAGTGCGCCGCGGTTGTCAGTCACGACTTCGGCACCTCGTAGACCCGTTGTCTGTGCGGCCTCGGGG
>JARFQS010000302.1 GCA_029287645.1 Thermoanaerobaculia bacterium
GACCTGGAGAGGGTCGCAGACCACGCGACCAACATCGCCGAGGACGTTATCTTCTTCGTCGAGGGCAAGGACATTCGTCACTTGCAGGCCGGCGACGATACGGCGGCCGCAGTCGACACGGGGTCGAGGTCGGAATGAGCACTGTCTCCTCCGAATCGACCTTACAGGACAGGCCGCTGGACTCCGCACTCGACCCAGCCCTGAACCCCCCGATCGACGACCCGCTACTCGAGATCGAGGGCCTATCGCTGTGGTACGGCGACGCTCAGGCTCTGAGAAACATCTCGATGAAGATTCCGAAGAATCAGATCACGGCCTACATCGGGCCTTCGGGCTGCGGCAAGTCGACGCTGCTGCGGTGTATCAACAGGCTCAACGATCTCATTCCCATTGTCCGGACCGAAGGCGATATCCGGTTCGAGGGAGAGAGCATTCTCGATCCCTCCTTCGACACCAATCTGCTGCGCAAGCGCGTCGGGATGGTCTTTCAGAAGTCCAATCCGTTCCCCAAGACGATCTACGAGAACGTGGTCTATGGACTGCGCTTGCAGGGCATCAGTCAGAAGTCGGTGCTCGACGAGGTGGTCGAGAAGAGCCTCAAGGGCGCCGCTCTCTGGGACGAGGTCAAAGATCGCCTCCAAGAGCGGGCGCTTGGCCTGTCAGGGGGTCAGCAGCAGCGCCTCTGTATCGCTCGAGCCATCGCCGTCGAGCCCGAGGTCATTCTCTACGACGAGCCCTGCTCGGCCCTGGATCCGATCTCTACGAACAAGATCGAAGAGCTCATGTTGGAGCTCAAGAAGGACTACACGCAGGTGATCGTCACCCACAACATGCAACAGGCCTCGAGAATCTCCGACTTGACGGCCTTCATGTACCTGGGGGACTTGATCGAGTACGGCAAGACCGACGAGTTGTTCATTCGGCCCCAGAAGGAGCAGACCGAGGCCTACATCACAGGTCGCTTCGGCTAGGCCCTCCGGTTCGTCACATAGACGTCACTCCACCGTAGCCGCGCCGTCGCAGCGGCTCCATAGCCTTTCCATGCAGAGGTCGCTGCTGTTTCGGCCTCTTGGGGACATTCCCAGCAACTGAGGAGAGGAGACCATCGAAAATGAAGAAGTCCGTTGTTATCTTCCTGGTGATCGGGCTGGCCATGAGCGTCACCGCCTTCGCGCAGCGCGATCAGATCCGCATCGTTGGGTCCTCGACCGTCTATCCGTTCGCCACCAAAGTGGCCGAGCAGTTCGGTCGCAGCACCCAGTTCAAGACACCCGTGATCGAAAGCACCGGTTCGGGCGGCGGCCTGAAGCTGTTCTGCGCCGGCGTCGGTGTCGAGCATCCAGATATCACCAACGCTTCCCGGGCCATCAAGAGCTCCGAAGTCGAGATGTGCCACAAGAACGGAGTCAAGGAGATCACCGAGGTCAAGATCGGCTATGACGGCATTGTCGTCGCCAACTCGATCGAAACCGAGCGCATGGACCTGACCCGCCGGCGGCTCTTTCTGGCGCTGGCCAAGATGATTCCGGCGGGCCCCGACGGCGAGCTCAAGCCCAACCCCTACGAGACCTGGAAGGACATCGATCCCAGCCTGCCGGCCAAAAAGATCGAGGTG
Source organism: Thermoanaerobaculia bacterium (assembly GCA_029287645.1). Taxonomy (GTDB): domain Bacteria; phylum Acidobacteriota; class Thermoanaerobaculia; order Multivoradales; family JAHEKO01; genus JAUVRX01. The sequence goes on from JARFQS010000302.1 coordinate 1,616, forward strand.
CTCGGTCCACCGCCCACCTCCGGTACCCGGGACGCTTTTGTCGAGCTGGCGATGGAAGGCGGCTGCAAGACCTACGACTGGATCAAGAAGCTCAAGGACACCGACAAGAACAAGTACAAAGAGATCTGCCACACGATCCGCGAGGACGGCGCCTACGTCGAGGCTGGCGAAAACGACAACCTGATCGTCCAGAAACTCCAGGCCAACGAAGATGCTCTCGGGATCTTCGGATTCAGCTTCCTGGACCAAAACTCGGACAAGGTGCAGGGTAGCCGCATCGATGGCGAGGTCCCGACCTTCGAGGCGATTGCCAAGGGTAGCTATCCCGTCTCGCGACCCTTGTTCTTCTATGTCAAGGACGCCCACGCCGGCGTGATCCCGGGCATCGCCGAGTACGTCAAGGAGTTCACCTCCGACCGCGCCTGGGGCGACGGTGGCTATCTCTCGGATGCCGGCCTCATTCCGATGCCGGACGCCGAGCGCAAGGCTTTGGGCGACGAAGCCCGGGCCTTGAAGAACAACGTCTAGAAAGCACTCTGAGAATCGAGGCCGGTGGTCCAGTCGCGTTCGGACCACCGGACCTCTTCTTTTCAATTTGTCTGAAGGTCAGGGGAGGGATTCTCACCAAGCATGAATACGTGGCTTCTGATCGTCACCCTGCTGGTGCTCTCCACCATCGGCTATCAGATGGGCCGGCGGCGTGCCCTCTCGCTGGTCGATCATCCGAAACAGCTCAATTCCCTGCCCGGCTACTACGGGTCCTGGATCCTGATGTGGGGTCTCTTGCCGGCCATCCTCGTCCTCGGGCTCTGGACCGCGAGTGAATCGGCCATCATCGACAAGCTGGTCGTCGCCGATCTGCCGACCGAAGTGCGCCAGCTGGCACCGGAACGGCAGAATCTCTTCCTCAACGACGCCAAGAATCTGGCCAGTGGCAACATCGTCAGCAGCGAGGTCGATGCGACGCTGGAATCGGCCGCCGATCACATCACGAGCTTGAAGAGGACCAGCGCGACCGCCCGCACTCTGCTGGCGCTGCTCCTGTGCATTGGCGGTGTCGCCCTCGGCTACTTTCTGATCTCCGATCGCCTGCGTGCCATGCACCGGGTCGAGGCGACCGCCAAGGTCATCTTGGGGATCGGCTCCACCATCGCCATCTTCACGACAGTCGGCATCGTCTTGTCGTTGCTCTTCGAGGCGATTCGCTTCTTCCGCATGGTCCCGGTGACCGAGTTTCTCTTCGGGCTCGAGTGGAGCCCTCAGACGGCCCTGCGCGCCGATCAGGTCGGCAGTTCGGGTTCCTTCGGCGCCGTACCCCTGTTCACCGGCACGATGCTGATCAGCGCCATCGCGATGGTCGTCGCGGTGCCGATCGGCCTGCTGTCGGCGATCTACATGTCCGAGTACGCCTCGCCCCGGTTGCGCACGGTGGCCAAGCCCATGCTCGAGATCCTGGCCGGCATTCCGACCGTCGTGTACGGGTTCTTCGCCGCCCTGACGGTCGCCCCGGTGATCCGCAGCTGGGGACAGGGCCTCGGGCTCGATGTCGCCTCCGAGAGCGCCCTGGCGGCCGGAGGCGTCATGGGGATCATGATCATTCCTTTCGTCTCCTCGATCTCGGACGACGTCATCAGTGCCGTACCCCAGGGCCTGCGGGAGGCATCCATCGGTCTCGGTGCAACTCAGTCGGAGACCATTCGTCGGGTGATCTTCCCGGCTGCCCTTCCGGGCATCGTCGGCGGCATTCTGCTGGCTGTGTCGCGAGCCATTGGTGAGACCATGATCGTCGTCATGGCCGCGGGCCTCGCCGCCAACCTGACGGCCAATCCGCTGCAGGCCGTCACCACGGTGACCACCCAGATCGTCACCCTGCTGATCGGCGACCAGGAGTTCGACAGCGCCAAGACGTTGGCGGCCTTCGCCTTGGGACTCGTCCTGTTCCTCGTCACGCTGGTCCTCAACGTGATCGCCCTGCACGTCGTTCGAAAGTATCGGGAGCAATATGAGTAGCTCTGTCTCGTCGAGCGCTTCCGCACTCCTGACCCGCGACGCCGTCGCGAGTCGACTGAAGAGCCGCTACCGGGCCGAAAATCGATTCCGGTTCGCTTGCGCCTCGGCACTGGTGGTTGGCGGGCTGTTTCTGGCTGTGCTGTTCACGAGCATCATCTCCCAGGGCTACACCGCCTTCACTCAGCACTTCGTCGGCCTGGAGGTCTACTTCGACCCCGATGTCATCGATCCGGCTGGGAATCGGGATCGCGAGGTCCTCGCTTCCGCCAACTACAACGCCATAGTCCGTGACTCCATGAAACGCCAGTTTCCCGACGTCACTGGACGAACCGAGACTCGCAAGCTGACCGGACTGGTCTCGAACTCGGCACCCTACGAGCTGCAGAGCCTCGTCGAAACCAATCCGGCCATCATCGGCACCACCGAGACCGTCTGGGTCCCGGCCTCCGATGACATCGACATGCTGCTGAAGGGCAAGATCTCGCGCGGCGGCGCCGAAGAGACGCGCCGGGTCTCGGACAACGAGATCGCCTGGATCGACACCCTCGAGAAGAGTGGGCTGGTCGACCGCCGCTTCAACAAGCGATTCTTCACCGCGGGGGACTCTCGCGAACCGGAGTTGGCTGGCATCTGGGGAGCCGTCGTCGGGTCGGCCTACACGATGCTGGTCTGCCTGGCGCTGTCGTTCCCTCTCGGCATCGCCGCGGCCATCTATCTGGAGGAGTTCGCTCCGAAGAACCGACTGACCGACTTGATCGAAGTCAACATCAACAATCTGGCCGCAGTACCTTCCATTGTCTACGGCCTTCTCGGCTTGGCGGTCTTCCTCAACTTCTTCACGATGCCCCGCTCCGCTCCCCTGGTCGGCGGCATCGTTCTCAGCCTGATGACATTGCCCCGGATCATCATTCCTGCCCGCGCGGCGATGCAGTCGATTCCGCCTTCGATCGAAGAGGCTGCGTACGGTCTGGGCGCCTCACCCATGCAGGTGATGTTTCATCACATCCTGCCGCTGTCACTTCCAGGAATCCTCACAGGGACCATCATCGGCATGGCACAGGCTCTCGGAGAGACGGCTCCCCTTCTGATGATCGGCATGGTTGCCTTCATCGTGGACGTTCCAGCGAGCATCTTCGACCCAGCCACGGTCCTACCGGTGCAGGTCTATCTTTGGGCGGACAGCACCGAGCTGGCCTTCGTCGAGAAGAACTCGGCAGCCATCATGGTCCTGCTGGCCTTCCTGATCGTGATGAACCTGGCGGCCGTCATCATCCGTCGCAAGACCGAGCGCAAGTGGTAAGGGCGCTGGCTCAGCCGGCCTACCTTGGCTGGTTGCTGAGGGCTTGGGGGTGGAACGTCCCGAGCTTCGCCCGGCCGTTCTTTGAGGCAGTGAGGCAATGAGCCCCCCCACCCGTCTACTGCGTCAATGAGCCACTAGGTTGGTGGTGTGTGAGGTCTGCGCCTCTACGCCCTTGAGCCCTTCAACGGTGTCCGAGGTTTCGGCAGGGGCGCCGGCCGATTCAAGACCCCAAGACCTCAAGACCTCAGGACCCCAAGACCCCAAGACCCCAAGACCTCAAGACCCCAAGCCCCAGGACGGGCGGGTGGGCGGGGAGATCAGCCGAACCGGCCGGTGATGTAGTCTTCGGTCTCCTGCTTGACCGGGTTGACGAACAGGCTCTCGGTCAGCCCGTACTCGACCAGATCCCCCAGATACATGA
>JARFQS010000426.1 GCA_029287645.1 Thermoanaerobaculia bacterium
AGACTGTCCTTGTCGAAGTCGGGCCAGCGCTGCTCGGTGAAGTACAGCTCGGCGTATGCACACTCCCACAGCAGGAAGTCGCTCAGACGCTGCTCGCCGCTCGTACGGATCAACAGATCGACATCGGGTGCCGCCGGCTCGGAGTGAATCGCCTGGTTCAGCAGATAGGCAAAGTGTTGGGGACTCAGGTCCTTCGAGCCGTCGAACCGGGCCGCGGCGGCGGCGATGGATTCCCGCGCGGAGTAGTCGATGGCGATTCTCAGGTGCAGCTTGCGGCCGCCCTGGGTGAGCCTCTCGGAACGCTCGATGGCTCGCACGATGCGCGGATCGAGTCGGTCGCGGCGACCGATTACGCTCAGCTTCACACCATTCTTGACACAGCGGTCGGTCTCTTTCTTGAGATAGCTCTCGAGCAAGCGCATCAAGGCCGAGATCTCCTCCCGCGGGCGCTGCCAGTTGTCGGCCGAGAATGCGTAGAGCGTCAGAACCTCGACGCCGAGTTCGACGGCGGCCTCGACTGTCCGCTGCACGGCCTTGCCACCTTCACGGTGACCTGCGGTCCGCGGCAAGCCCCGGGCCTTGGCCCAGCGACCGTTGCCGTCCATGATGACCGCAACATGGAGACCGTCACCCGGTCTGAAAGATTCATTGTTCATTGCCGAGACTCCTACCCTTCCTTCACAGTTCCTCGTACCGAGTCGCCTGAATGAGCGCTTCCATATGATCCAGATACTTCTCGAGCGCCTGTCTGCCCTTGCCAGTCAACTCGTACTCGGTTCTCGGAACCCGACCCGCGAAGGTCTTCTCACAGGAGATGTAGCCCGCATTCTCCAGCTTCCTGGCATGCACGCTGAGGTTTCCGTCCGATGTCTTCAGCAGCTGCCGCAGGTCCGTGAAGCTCAGTGAGCTGTTCACTGCCAGGGCGCTCATGATCCCCAGACGCACCCGCTCGTAGACCAGGCGATCGAAGTCCCTCGCCGCCGTGTCCGACAGATAACCGGACAGACTCGCCAGCTTCTTCTCGACCGGCAAGTCCGGACCTCCGTCGGATCGATGTGAGGCGGATCGCTTAGCCACCGTAGCGCCTCGCGATAATCGATCCAAATACGATATGTAGACCTCCGAACCCAAGGGTCAGCAGGCCGTTGGCCCAGCTGGCGGGCGCTAGCAAAGCGACGATACCGAGGACCATGAAACACGCACCCATCACCGGCACCGGGCGCACCGAAAAGGTGCCACCGCTGACGATGCCGCTGCCGTAGAGCAACAGCCACAGGCCGGGAATCAGGCCTTCGACGGATGTATCGACGAGCAGAGTGGTCAAGATGCACGCGGCTACCAGAGGGGGGGTAACGCTGAAAAGGAATCGGCGTGCCACACCCCGCGACAGCCGCACTCCCTGGCCACGGGCCTTTCGCGACATGAACAGCCCACCCTGGATCAAAGCCACGGTGGCGGCGATCACCCAGATGGTCAGCCAGTGGCTCGACATGGCCGGCAGGCTCACCAAAATGCCCGCGAACAACCCGGTCAGTCCGACCACCACCCCTCCCAGCCCAGGCACAGAGGTGAACGAGGCCGACGACTCCATCGCTGAGCGGATGAAGCGCAGATTGTCCATGGCGTGCGTGTGCATGGCCACCGTCTTGGACGATTCTCGGACCGGTTCGCTCATTTGAAGGGGGACACTAGAGAAACGGATCAGCTCTGTCAAGTACTTTACAACAAAAAGTAGCTATATCTCTATGCCGGCTCACGCCCCTCTGACCCCGGTTGGGAATCACGCTAAGATGCCGGGACTGCTACGAAGCATGGGGAGAGAAGCCAACCGTGGATGGATCCATCGACTACCACGCCATCGGTCTGCGAGTCGGTCTCGAGGTGCATCAACAGCTCCTGACCGAGCAGAAGATGTTCTGTCGCTGCCCGGCCGGCTTGTATACCAAGACCCACGACGGTGCCGTCCTGCGTCACATGCGACCGACCCTGTCCGAGCTGGGGGAGTACGACGGCACGGCCTTGATGGAGTTCAAGACGCGCAAGAACATCGTCTATCTGCTGCACGAAAGCAACGTCTGCACCTACGAGATGGATGACTCGCCGCCGTTCATCGTCAACCCCAGGGCCATCGACATTGCCATCGAGCAGTGCCTGATGTTGAGCTGCGACATCGTCGACGAGGTTCACATCGCCCGCAAGCAGTACCTGGACGGATCCATCCCCACCGGCTTTCAGCGCACGGCGATAGTCGGTGTCAACGGCCGACTGCCCTTTCGTGGTCGTGAATTGGCGGTGACCCAGGTGAGTGTCGAGGAAGACAGCTGCCGCGAGGTGTCGGACAGGGGACACCTGATCGTCTGGCGTGCCGACCGCCTGGGCATGCCCCTGATCGAAACGGTCACCGAGCCCGAGCTCCATACTCCGGAAGAGGTCGAGGAGGCCATCCTGCTGATCGGCCGGGTGTGCAGGTCGACCGGCCACGTGAGAGTCGGGCCGGGGGCCAGTCGCCAGGACGTCAATGTCTCCGTCCGAGGCGGCAAGCGAGTGGAGATCAAGGGGGTTCCCCAGGCTTACCGTGCACGTCTGCTGGTGCACGGCGAGGCGGTGCGACAGGTCCGTCTCCTCGAACTGCGCGAAGAGCTCCATCGCCGCGGCTACTCCGATCCCGAGAGCCTCGACTTCGAGCATCGGGATGTCACTGAATTGACCGCCAATTCACGGCTCGATACCCTCCGCGCCGAAACCTGGGAGCAGTTCCTCGAGAAAGACGAGCGCCGGCCGGGGTTCGAGCGCGGCGAGGGACCCTATTGCGTCCGGGCCGTGCGACTGCCCGGGATGATCGGCACCCTCTCGCGGGCTTGCCAGCCCGGTCTGACGTTCGCTCATGAGATCGCTGGACGGGTGCGCGTCATCGCCACGCTCGACCAGGCCCCGGTCCTCCTTCACAGCGACGCCTGGCCCGACTATTCCGGCAGTGTCGACGAGCTCGGACGGCTGCGCAAGGCACTGCACTGCGAAGCCGACGACGCACTGGTGGTGATTCGCGGAGCACTGGCCGATACGGTGACTGCGGCCAACGAGATCCAGATCCGGTACGCCGACGCCATCGAAGGAATCCCCGACGAGACGCGTCAGCCCCTGGAAGGTGGCCACACCGACTTCGAGCGCATTCTGCCGGGACCCGATCGCATGTACCCCGATACCGACAGTCCTCCGCAGCGCCTGACCCGGGAACGGGTCGAATCCCTGCGGGTGACGCTGCCCGAGCCTCCCTGGGTCAGAGAAGAACGGTACTGCGCAGCCGGTGTTTCACGCTACACCGCGCACTACCTGATCCGGCGCGGCGGTGCCAATCTGGTGGACAAGGTCGTCGGAGACTGCGGCGCAAACCTACGT
>JARFQS010000513.1 GCA_029287645.1 Thermoanaerobaculia bacterium
GGCTACTCCACCAGAGGGGACCCACTGAGTCGGGGTCCGTTCCCTTCTCCCGAGAGATCGTTACCCCTCCAGGCTATATTCTCAGTCGATCGCGTCCTTCGCAGCTTCGACCGCATCCTCCGCGGCCTCTTTGACATCTTCGACGACGTCTTCAGCCGCGCCGGCGATGCTTCGACCGGCCGCACCGATGCCGACCATGGCCCAACCCGCGAAGATCAGCTTGATTCCTACCAGGATGCCGATCGCCCAAGCACCCGAAACGGGCCACTGTCCCCAGATCATGAAACCCAGCAGGACCGAAACGATGCCACCAAACAGCATCCATCCCCAGCCCTTCAACGGCTTGAGGTCGAAAGCCTCGAAGATCTCGAAAATGCCGTCGATGAAGAAATAGGCGGCCAGCACCAGGGTCAGCGAGGTCAGACCGAGGACCGGCCGAAACACCATTGCCAGTCCGATCAGGAGAGTCAAGAGTCCCAGCACGAAGGCCAGGATGCCCTTGCCCCAGGACTGTGCCTTGAAGGCGAAGATGGTCCGCGTGATACCCGCGAGAATCAGCAGGAACCCGACCATCATCGAGACGGCCATCCCGGCCATCATCGGCGACATCATGGCCAGCACACCCAGAATCACGGTGAGGACACCGAGAATGATCAGGGTGGTAGCGTCCTTCTTGACAGCTTTGGCCAACGGTGCAGCAACAGCTTCAGCCATGCTTTTCTCCTTTCCCTTCCACGATTGACTTCAGCCGCGGGACGACTCCGGTCCCCAGGCACGGTTCGCGAGCAATGTAGACTGACCGATCTATTCTGCCACAGGCGAGGCTTCGCCAGGAGCCATTTCGTGCCAAGGGCAGAACCATCCAGGGGAAATCAGACCGTAGGCAAGACCATGTCGAAACCACTATCTGCTCTCGCGCTCGCTGTCGTCACCGGTTGCCTCGGAGCCGCTGCTCACGCCGAGTGCCCGCCCCCGAGCTCGATCCTCGCCACCCTCGACGAACTGGATCTCGCAGCCGCGGCGCGGACGCAGGCATTCGATCTCCAGCCTCCGAAAACGCTGTACGAAAGGGCGACCGACAAGCCAGGCAAGGTGATCGTGAAGAACGATGGGAAACTCGGTCAGGCCGTCCTACTGACAGATCTGCCGATCGAGGCTCTCTGGATGGCGGTGAACGACGAGGACCATTACGCCCAGGACGGATATCTGCCGGTTCTGCACTCGGAGGTCATCGACGGGATCCCTCGCGGCGAGGAACGCGTGCTCTTCCAGTACTTCAAACGAGCCGGGGTCGGTCGTTGGTGGGTCGACCGGGTAGAGATGAGTCAGGAGCTCTTTCTGGAGTCCGACACCATGCTCTGGGAGCTCCGATGGTGGGACCTGATGGAGACTCGGACCCTGGAGTCGCTTCCCGCAGATCGTGCCCAGGAGCTGACCCGTCTGGGCCTGTCCCCGATCCGAGCCAGTCGTGGTGCCTGGTTGATGATCCCGCTCGATACGGAGTGCACCCTGGTCGAGTACGTGACCTACTCCGACCCGGGAGGCTTCCTGAGCTTTGCGCAGATCCTGGGCGCCGGTCGGGTCATCCGAGACACGCTGGAGGGCGTCGAGCGTTTGGCGCGCGAGCACATTCCCGAGCCGCATGCCGACGCTCGATTCGTCCGGCCCGATGGAATCGCCATCGACGCCCCTTGAGGACCGTCCTCCCTAGGCCTCCGAAGTGGCCGAGTCGCCACCTTCCAAGTAGATAGTCTGCGTCGGAAAGGCAAACTCGACTCCCTCGTCCTCGAACCGCCGCTTCAGCTCCAGGTTGATGCTCTGCTGGATGTCCATCTTGTATTGGTAAGCCGGCAGCAGCACGTAGTAGACCGTCTCCAGCATCAGCGCCGAATCACCGAAATCCTTGAAGTGGGAGCGGTCGAAGCGAGCGTGTTCCTGAGTTTCGACGACTTCCTGGATGAGCCCGGGCAACTTCTCCACCTTCTCGGTCGGTGTGTCGTAGGTAACGCCCACGGTGAAAGCCACTCGACGCTCTTCGAGGCGCCCGAAGTTCTGGATTCGACTACCGACGAGGTCGCTGTTGGAAAAGATCAACTCCTCTCCGGTGAGACTCTTCAGGCGCGTCGTCTTCATGCCGATCGAGGCCACCGTGCCGTTGTAGTTGCCCACAACCAGATAGTCACCGAGCACGAAGGGCTGATCGATGTAGATCGAGAAGGCCGCGAAGAGATCACCGAGGATGTTCTGGGCGGCCAGCGCCACAGCGATGCCACCAATGCCGAGTCCGGCCGCCAGACCGGTGATGTCGACTCCCAGGTTCTCCAAACCCAGGAGAAGAACGATGCTCCAGATCAGGATCTTGCCGAGCCACTCGATACCGCTCAACCAGGTGAGCGCCTCGCCTTCGCCGGCCTTCTCGTCGCGGACGAGCGCCAGCCACTTCATCAATGCGGTCGTCGCCCAGATGGCGACCTGAAACAAGAGAAAGATCACCGTCACGATATAGACGACGTTTCGTATTCGAGGAGTCAGCTGCAGAGCTCGCGAGCCGGCCCAGAGGGCGACCACGAGCAGAAAGCTCAACCGGGTACTCTTGAGCACCTGAACAACGAGATCGTCGACGATTGTCGAGGTCGCTTTGGCCAGTGACGTAAATCGCTTGTTGATCAGAAATCGGAGCGAGCCGAGCAACAGCAGGGTTGCAAGGGCTATCCCTGCTGCCAGCAGCCAGCTCGAAAGAGGATTTTCCAGGAAGATCTTGTCGAGTGTTTCGGGTACGGTCATCACACGCCTCGCAATCTGTCTTGTCAGGGTAGGTCCAGCCAGGACGGTCCTGGCGAATCCTATCGCCCTTGACGGGCTCAGCTTTCCACAGCATTCTGGAAGAGTCCCATGTCTACCGCCAGCTTTCGTTTCTACGAGGAGCTCAACGACTTCCTGCCGGTGCATCGACGCAAGATTGCGTTCACCAGCACTTGCGCAGAGAACGCGACCGTCAAGCAAGCCATCGAAGCGCTGGGCGTTCCTCACACAGAGGTCGAAGTCATCCTGGTCAACGGAGAGTCGGTCGATTTCACTTGCCGAGTCCACGAGGGAGACCGAGTCAGTGTCTATCCCATGTTCGAGTCCCTCGACGTAAGGCCGATTCTCCGATTGCGTGAAGCCGTTCTGCGCCGTCCCCGGTTCGTTGCCGACGCCCATCTGGGCCGCCTCGCCCGGTACCTGCGAATGCTCGGTTTCGACACCTTGTACGAGAACGCCGCTCCCGATCGCCAGCTCGTGGGCATCTCCAGAACGGAGCGAAGAGTCCTGCTAACCCGCGATCGCAACCTACTCATGCACCGCGAGCTGACCCACGGTGTCTTTGTGCGTGGAGACCGCCCCCGAGATCAGCTGCGCCATGTCGTCGAACGACTGGACCTGCGGTCCGACTGCCTTCCCTTCAGCCGCTGCATGAATTGCAATGCCGCGCTGGAGGAGATCGATCGCTCAGCGGTGATAGGAGAGGTCCCGCCCACCGTCGAACGGACCCAGCGACATTTCCGGCGCTGTACTGGGTGCCGCCACGTCTACTGGCGGGGCACTCACTACGAACGGATGCTGAAGCTCGTGAACAGCGTCCTCGAAGGATGTGGACGGTCCTAGCTGGAGGGCTGCCAGCTTTCGCCCGTCGCCACCTTGCTGGGCCGTCCCAGGAGATAGCCCTGGCAGAAATCCACCCCGGCGTGCTCGGCGATCACGTACTCTTCGGTGGTCTCGATGCCTTCGGCAACCACCCGGGCGCCCATGTCCTTGCACAACCGGACGATGGAGGTCAGCAGTCTGAACTGGCGGGAGCCGTGGTGAACCTGACTCATCAACTCCCGATCGAGCTTCACGATGTCAGGCGCCAGGTCGGCGATGTACTTGACGTTGGAGAACCCCGCTCCGAAGTCATCGATCGCCACCTGGATGCCCTTCTTGCGCAACTCCCCCAGGACGCTGATGCACTGCTCGAAATGGCTCAATGGCGCCGATTCGGTAACTTCCAGAAAGACGTCCTCGCCGTGGCGAAAGATCGGATCATCGGGCTGGACCAGAAACGGGGAGTCGAACTCTGCCGGGTGCACGTTGATGAACAAGGGGTTACCGAGAGCGCCATTGATGGCCAGGGACCTCTGGAGCCTTCCAAGCTCGCCCACCATCCCCGCCCGCGTCGCAGCGCTGAAGAGCGCCTCTGGGCCTTTGAACGCGGATGACGGGCTGCGGGTCAGCACCTCGTAGCCGAAGACCTCACCCGTGGCCACTTCGAAGATCGGCTGGAAGACCAGGTCGAGGGTTCCTTCGGCAAGGACCGTGTCCAGTGCCTCCATCTGGCGCTTGCCTGGCTTTCTCGCCGATACGGCTGGTAGCAGGGGTAGCTTCATGCACGAACTCTCTTCTGCCTCAGGGCGGTCCGAAGACTCTGAACCCACCCTGGTCCCTTTCACCGAAGGAGCACTTCGTCACGAACAGCATACCGAAAGTCCTATCGCTGTCTTATGCAACATATAACGATAGGTAGAAATGCACACATTCCTCGGAATCGATGAGTCGACCCCTTCGACCATCGAAGCGGCCGGTGCTCCTGCCGGCCGGTCCTCGAGGCAGTGAGGCAGTGAGGCAGTGAGGCAGTGAAAGAACGTATACCACCGCAGTGGTCTGCCTCGTATACTGATCTCTCGGCTACCGGAAGTAGCAACGCATGAAGTTGACGAAATCCAGCCGCGGCCTGGGATGCCTGATCCTCTTTGCCCTGCCCTTTGCGTTGGCGGGTGTCTTCGTGGGCTCTCTGGCCGTCCGCAGCCTGGCGACCTGGTACGAGGCTCGCGACTGGGTCGAGACCCCAGCCCGAATCCTGCAAGCGGACCTGGAGGTCCATCAAGGCAGCGACTCGACAACCTACGAGGTCACAGCGCTCTACGAATACGAGTGGCAAGACCAGATCCACTCGAGCGAGCGTGTCGGCCTGAGTAGTGGCTCCGACAACGTGGGCTCCTTTCACCAGGATCGCCACGCAGAGCTGTCGCGCCATCAATCGAGCGGCGAGCCCTTCCGCTGCTTCGTCGATCCCGACGACCCCGAGGAGGCACTTCTCTTTCGAGAGATGCGTTGGGGGCTCTTCGCACTCATGGGAGTCTTCGCGCTTCTCTTTACCGGTGCCGGGGTCGGCATGATGGCTGCGGGCGTTTGGGGAAAACGGAAGATCACCGAGGAAGAAGAGCTCGAGGCGCAGAATCCGGACGCTCCTTGGAGGTGGAAGAGCGACTGGGCCGATGGACGGATCCGGACCTCCGGAAACATCCAATTCCTCTTTCCACTGATCTTCGCCGTCTTCTGGAACCTGATCTCCACCCCGCTGCTGTTCGTTCTGCCACGTGAAGTGATCGACAACGACAACAAGCTCGCCCTGATCGCGCTCGTCTTTCCACTCGTCGGCATGGGTCTCGCTGTCTGGGCGGTACGAGCATTTCTCCACTGGAAGAAGTACGGCGACTCGGTCTTCGAGATGTCGACGCTCCCGGGTGTCATCGGCGGCAAACTGACGGGGCGGATCCTCACCTCGGTGGATATCCAACCGGTCTCCGGCTTCGACCTGATACTGAGCTCGATTCGTCGAGTCACGACCGGTAGTGGAAAGAACCGCAGCACGAGCGAGAGCGTCCAGTGGCAGGAGCTCGAGCACATCGATCGGGAGACCCTCGACTTCGACCCGACGCGCTCATCCATTCCCGTTTCGTTCACCATCCCCTACGAGGCCGAACCGACCGAGGAGCGCAGTGCCGATGATCAGACCCTGTGGAGACTGGAGGTCACCGCCGAAACGGCCGGCATCGACTTCTCCGCGCAGTTCGAGGTCCCGGTCTTTCGTACTGCCGACAGTCGACCCGACATCGAGCCCGAAGAGGACCCTTGGACCGCGGGGGAGACACAAGAGGACCTCCAGGTCGATCTCAGCAGCGAGAGAATCGGCAAAGACTGGCTGCCCGAGGGTGGATTCGCGCTGACTTTTGCGCCGGCACGGCAGAAGGGTGCCGCCCTGGCAGTCACTCTGTTCACTGTTCTGTGGACCGGCTTCACCGCCCTGCTGATTCACCTGGATGCAGGACTCGTCTTCCCCATCCTCTTTGGCCTGTTCAACCTGCTCCTCCTGTTCGCTGTACTCGACCTTTGGCTCGAAAGCCGACGGGTGGAATGCCGTCCCGAAGAGCTCGTTCTCTCTGGCGGCATCCTGGGTCTGGGCAAGACCCGGCGCATCCCTCGATCGACAATCTCAAACATCAAGGCGGTGCGCGGAATGCAGTCGGGAAAGAAGCTCTTCTACCGCGTGGTGGTGGAGACCGCAGATGGTAAGAGTCATCTCGCCGCCACAAAGCTCGACAACCTCTCGGTCGCCAGGCGGGTTATCGAAGAGATGTCGCTGACATAATGTCGCGATGTCGAAGACAACCAGTACCAAGAAGAGTCTTCAGGGAATCGTCTCCAGCCTGGGGTACTTGATCGAGCTGGCGGGCCAACCAGAGGCAGTCCGTCAGGAATCGACCACGGTCTCGGGTTGGAGTGTGGGACAACACCTCGAGCATCTGACCCTGAGTGACGAGCTCACCCTGGAAGGGTTATCGAATTTGTTGAGTAGGCCGGGAAGCACCACACCGAGGCAGCCCACCTTGGTCGGTCGAATCTGCCTGTGGGCGGGCTACATCCCGCGGGGCCGGGGAAAAGCGCCAAAAGGGGTGGTTCCTCAGGGAATGCCTGGCCAGGAGATTCACGACAGATTGACGGCGGTACGCGAGAAGTTCGTCGAGTTGGAGGCATCTGTGGAGACTCTCGCCAGCTCGACCGCTACCCAGCCACACCCGGTCTTCGGCCACCTGGATGCCTGTCAGTGGCTCCGCTTCACGGACATGCACCACCATCACCACCAGAAGATCATCCGCGACATCGTTCGCTCCGTGAACGGTTGAGGCGGCCCGTTCCCCTGCCGGCCGATCTTTGAGCAGTGGGGGTCGATCAGCCGGCGCACCTTGGCTGACCTTTGAGGCAGTGGGGCATTGGAGCAATGCGCGATGTAGGGGCGGCCCTCGCGGCCGCCCGCGGGAGGGGGCAAGCCTCTCCCCTACATTCAGGGTGGGCCGCCCGAACGAACCTCGAGGACCGGTGAAGGCAGTCAGGCATTGGAGCAATGCGCGATGTAGGGG
>JARFQS010000530.1 GCA_029287645.1 Thermoanaerobaculia bacterium
GACGTTCGGATTGTTGGGATCCATCGTCACGATACCGACGGAGTACGAGCTCTCGTTGTCGAAGACCGGCGTCCAGGTGGTGCCGGCGTTGTCCGTCTTCCAGAGATTGCCCGACGCCACCGCCGCGAAATACCGGTGTCGCTTGCCCGGAGTTACCGCGAAGTCGGAGATCCGTCCCGAGTTGATGGTCGGTCCGATTCCACGCAGTGCCAATCCGGCGAGAGTGTCCGCGTTGAGCTTGGTTTCAGGCTTGTCTGCATCCTCTTCGGCCGCCGGTGCGACTACGGGTGCAAACATGAGAATTGCGAGAACGACAACACTCAGCTTCTTCACGTTTGAGCTCCTTGAGGTGGTATGGAGATAGGTCGAGGCGCGGAATTTCTGGCCCACGGGATCGTACCAGGGGGCAGGAAGAAGGTACAGTACCTTCAACCAACGGCTCACCAGGAAGGAGGTCGCCGTGTCGATTCGGCCCATCAAGGGACTCATCAAGGCGAAGCCCACCGTCGAAGGGGCCGGGGTGCAGCTGCGCCGCGCCTTCGGTTTTGGCAGAACCGAGGACTTCGATCCATTCCTACTGCTCGACGACTTTCGAAACGACCGACCCGAGGACTTCGAAGCCGGGTTCCCCTGGCACCCTCATCGCGGAATCGAGACCATCACCTACGTCCTGTCGGGAACCGTGGCTCACGGCGACAGCCTCGGCAACGAAGGGGTCATCGCTTCGGGGGATGTCCAGTGGATGACAGCCGGGAGCGGCATCATCCACCAGGAGATGCCCAAAGGCGACGACGAGGGCAGGATGCACGGCTTCCAGCTCTGGGCGAATCTGCCCTCGTCGCTCAAGATGACGCCACCGCGCTATCAGGAGATCCAGTCCGCCGACATCCCCGAGGTCACGGACGACGACGGTACCAAGGTCCGTGTGATCTGCGGCAGCATCTGGGGCGCTTCGGGACCGGTCGATGGCATCGCGGCCGACCCGCAGTACATCGATGTCTGGGTGCCCCCAGAGAAGACGAAGACCATACCGGTCGAAACCACGCGGCAAGCGTTTGCCTACGTCTTCGCCGGTTCGGGGAGATTCTGCAATGCTTCCGATCCCCTGGCGGTTCCGACCGAAGGTGCCGGCTGGATCGACACCTCACTCTCCGAAGAGGCGGACAACCGCTCGCTGGTTCTCTTCGACCGGGGTGACGAAGTCACGGTGCATGCCGGCGAGCAGGGAATTCGATTCCTTCTGGTCTCGGGCAAGCCCCTCGAGGAGCCTGTCGCGTGGTACGGACCCATCGTCATGAACACCCGCGAAGAGCTCAGGCAGGCCTTTGCCGAGTTCAACGCCGGAACCTTCCTGAAGCACGGCTGATCGAGACGGCCCTCGTGGCTCAGCGGGGTTGCAGAACCAGAGTGACGGTGTTGTAGCCGATGGAGAGCCGCCGACCCAGCCGATGCAAGAAACTTGCGACATGCCCTTCCGGAGTCCAGGGATCGTGGACCTCGAAGCCGAGTGCGCCAGCAAATCGCCGAAAGGCGCCAAATGAGAAGTAGTGCATGTCGTCGAGACGCTGATTGTCTCGCCACGACAGCTTGTCCCTTCCCTGTAGCTCGATCAGGGCCTGGGCCCATCTTCTTGGCATGAAGTTCACACCCCAGAGACGATAGTGGGGGTCGAGATGGGCCCAGCGATTGACGACCGTCACCACGCAGAGTCCTTCAGGGCGACAGACCCGGCGCGCCTCGGCCAGAAGGGCGGCCGGATCGGTGACGTGCTCGAGCACTTCGAGTAGACAGACCGCATCGAAGGAGTCGTCTGCAAAAGGCAGGCCCTCAGCCCGCCCACTGACCGCTGGAAGCTCGAAGCCGTATCGCTCGCCCCGCAGACGGGTGACCCAGCAGTTTCGCTGACGGAGATCCAGGGGCACGACCTTGACTCCGCTGGCTTCCAGTGCCACCGACAGACCACCTCGCCCACAGCCCAGGTCGAGGACGCGCGCTTGGCTGTCGATTGAAACGCCCCTGGCCTTCGCGAATCGAAACAGCTCTCGCGCCCGTTTCGCCTTGGCCAGCTCATCCCACAGCCGTCGCTCGGCCAGCCTCTCGACATCGGCTCGCCAGGCGTTGGCACGGATTCCGGGCAGCACCGCCCTGGCAATGGCCTGCTCGGTTGTTGGCTCCAGTGTCGGCTTCTTCCCGAGTCGTCGTGCCGCCCTTGCAGCCAGGCGCCGGTGATCGACGTCGGACACGGCGATGGCCTCTCGCTCCTGGCTACCCAACCGCGCCAGGAGGCGCCGGAAGCGCTTGGCAACGGGACGACAGCAAGCCTCGAAGTCCAGGTGCACGACCTCTCGGGCAGCGGTGGCTCCGAGCTTCCGCGCCATACTCGAATCGGTCAATACCCGGCCGAGCGCGGCCGCCAGCGCCTGTGAGTCGTCCGGAGCCACCAGCAGTCCGCTGGTTCCGTGGTCGATGATCTCGGGGATCCCGCCGACCGGGGTCGCGATGACCGGCGCACCACAGGCCATCGCCTCCACCACGACGTTCGGAATCCCATCGCGGTTGCCACTCTCCAGCACCCTGGAAGGCAGTACCACTGCGGACGCCCGTCGATACCATTGGGCGAGCTCGCGCTGTTCCACGAAGCCTCGAATCTCGACCGCGCCACTGAGTCCTCGCTTCCGGATCGCCTTGCGAAGTCTCGCCTCCAAGCGCCCTCCACCGAGGATCACGCACCGAAATCCTGTTTCTGGGTCCAGTCGGGAGCAGGCCTCGACGAGGACGTCGAAGCCTTTCTTCGGGGTCAGTCTTCCCGCCGCCACCACCAGACCGGGCTCTCGATCTCCAGGCTCGACGTGGAAGAGGTCCCTGTCGAAGCCGTGCGGCGCCTGAACGACCTTGCCACGATCCTCTGGACCAGCCAGGGCGCGCAAGGTGGCGGCTCCATGATCATGGCAGGCCAGCGCGAATCTAGCTTTGCTCAAACGTCGAGCCAGGCGGCTCGGTGGCGAGGTGTAGAGGTCCTTGGCATGAACCGCGAACGAGTAGGTCAGACCTGTGAGCCACCGAACGCGAGCCGCAACTTCCAAAGGCTCCTTTGCGTAGTGCGCATGGAGGTGCCCGACTTCGGCCCGCTTGGCCTGGCGCGCAACGAGAGAAGCCATTGCGAAGAGTCGAGAGCGACGGCGCAGCCCCCTCCAGAGGTTCCGCTTTCGCGGCTGTCGCAGTGCCATTCCGAAGGGTCGGAGAAGATCGTCACGCAGGATCCTCAGGTAGTCCCCGGGGGCGCCTACGAAAGCCTCGAGATGGGCTCTAAGAAAGCGCAACCAGCCGAGAGGCAGCAGCTCCGGGGGCCTCAATATCCGACCCTCGATTTCGTCGGTCCCAGCCGGCTCCACTGTGTCTTGGCGGCGGCTCAGTGCGATGATTGCGGTCGAGACACCAGCTCTCTCCACACCCCGAAGCTCGTTGACTAGGAAGGTC
>JARFQS010000582.1 GCA_029287645.1 Thermoanaerobaculia bacterium
GCTCGAGGCGTACACATTGCTGCGCCAATAGAGGTTCACCTCGTGATGGACGACACTCGAGAGCCAGATCAGCAGCTCGTCGTCCAGCGCGGCGTCGATTCCGAAGCCGGGTTGCAGAGAAAGTATGTACTCTCCCAGTACCTGCTGAGCGGATTCGAGCGCCCCTCTCCCGGCCGCCTGTTGCTCGTCTTGCAGACGCTCTTCGAGGAGACGAACCACGAGTCCGTTCATCAGCAGCAAAGGTACGAGCAAGAGGAGGGCATAGACCAGAAGCAGCCGCTTCGAATACGAGCGCCAGGTGCGGCGCAGGCCTAGGCGCAGGTCCCCCCATCTCAGCCCTGGCAGGACGACGATCAGTGCCAGTAGACCCACAGCGGCGAGGACGTCCACGACCTGCAGGCCCACCTTCTCCAGAGAGCCGAGAGGTCCGAGTCGCGGGAGAAGAAAGGCCCGTATGGACTGAGAGTCCCTTGCCACCACCGCGTCGGCAGGACCCTGAGGTGTCATTGAAACGCCCCGGCCACCCTGGAGATGCCGCTCCTCCAGACGCGGAGACTCGGGCCACGGAGTCAACAACGGACTCCCATCCAGGTCGTAGAGCGCGAAGATCGCTGCTCCGAGTCCCTGCTGCGTTGGACCGCGTGCGACAGGACCCCCTCTCAGCAGTCCCGCCGCCAGCTCCTCCGCTCCTTCGGGCTCGAGGCGAAAGCCCGGCCTCAGAGCCAACCAGAAGTGGACCCGTGCCCAGGGTTCTCCATGCAGCATGAGGAAGCCGTCGCCCCCGAGGAGTGCCTGGTCCCACCCCGGCACTCGCAAGTCCTCCCATCGGGTTGGTGCCGGATCGAGATCGCCCTCCTCCCCCATCGGAAGCCCAAAAGAGAAGGTAGAGCGCCATCCTTCGGGTGATGCCACGGTCAAGGCTGAAAGGGCCCCGTAGGAAGCCAGCGGCGACCGATGCCAGACCTCGAATGCCAGATCCTGCCTCTCCAGGTCACCGGGCTCGCCCACGGCGAAATCCTCGACGTTCCTGGCGATGAAGAAGTCGGCCAATTCGGCCGAGATCCGATCCAGCTCGTCTTCGGTGGGGAGCGCCGTGGCGGGCAGGGCGACGAGCTCCAATTCGTTGAGTCGACAGATCCGATAGCCGACCTGCCAGCTGACAGCAGAGCTCACTGCGGCAAGAACCGTCAGCGTCAAGACGGAGCTCGTCCGCACTCCCCTGAATCCACTCCAGCACCAGGCGCCAGTAGCGGCACCCGCCACCAGAGCTGTACCTACCGCCAACCAAATCAGGTCCTGGGCGCCACCAGCGAGAATCCAGAATGCCATGGCCAGCCAGGCCCACCGGTTCGACCCGGTCGCTCCACCTTTCGATTCACCCACCGCGAGTGAGAACAGGCCGAGGGCCAGTGAAAAGACCGCCAATCCCATCG
Organism: Thermoanaerobaculia bacterium; assembly: GCA_029287645.1. Taxonomy (GTDB): domain Bacteria; phylum Acidobacteriota; class Thermoanaerobaculia; order Multivoradales; family JAHEKO01; genus JAUVRX01. Next base: position 1,434 of record JARFQS010000582.1, read on the forward strand.
CCAGGACGTCCGGCCCAGAGGACAGTCCCGGCCCTATCTCCAGCGCTCCACCCCTGCTCTGCACTCCGATAGCCACGACCAAGAGCAGGAGAGCGGCACCTACGCCGGCCAGGACGGCAAGTCGTGGCCGGGTCCCTAGCGGCGCTCGTCGCCATCCGAAAATCCCCAGGAGTAGACCCGCCGGAGCCATCCCGACGGCCCAGGCCGGAGCGCCGCAAGCCAGAATCAATGCCATCGAGCCAGCTGCCAGCCAAAGGTCGGAGCGAAGCAACACACCCAGCCGATCCGAGGGCTCCCCGTGAGACTCTCGATTCGAGAGGAGACGCAAACCCGCCTGCGTCAGGAGCAGCAGACCGAGCAGCAGCCACCCGAGCTTCGCCGGTAGCCACCCTCCCGAATACGACCTGGGTGACTCCGGGGCATCTGCACCTTCAATCAGAAGCACCGGTGTGTCCGCAACCTCGACTCTCAGCAGATCCCCTTCCTCGGGAGTTCCAGGATCCACGACGGTCCATCGGAGATCGCCGGCTCTCGATACCGTGTACCAGGTCGAGAACGGCAGCCCCTCGACGGAAAAGCTCCTGCCTGCAACCAGCTGCCACCCCGGGTCGGCATCCGCCAGGGCCTGGACGCTCAGCAGGCTCACCGAGCTGAAGCTGGCCAGGAATCGTCGCCCGGGCTGCAGCGCGGCCCGAGGGCCCAGATCATGGACAAGACCCGCACCGGCCCAGACCACCGGACTGCCCTGGGGATCGAGCAGATAGATCGTCAGACCCGGGAGCTCGGCCTGCACGCCGATTCGCGACAGCTCTTGAAACGCTGCGAGGAGCTCCGTTTCGCCCGAAGGGGGCTCCCCCAGAACCGAGACCGACTCTTCGGCCACCCGGTCGAGGTCCTGCCAGGCCTGTACATATCCACGCTCGAACCCGCGCCGTAGGCGATCTGGATCGCGGGTCAGATAGGTTGCGATCCCGTAGACGAGAAGACCCGAAAGGGCTATCAAGAACGGCGCAGCCAAGAGCCAGGCTCGCCGTCTGGAGGCATGAAGATTCCTGTTCATAGCCTGGCTATCCGGCCGCGAGCGATTCCGTCACGGACGGCAACCGGTCTCTCCTCAGAGCATCGGCATATCGATGCCGTGGCTCCGGGCATTGTCGATCGCCTGCTCGTAGCCCGCGTCGGCGTGCCGGACCACACCGATGCCCGGGTCCCCTGTCAGAACCCTCTCGAGGCGTCGCGCCGCGGACTCCGTCCCGTCAGCCACAATGACCATCCCAGCGTGTAGGGAGTAGCCGATCCCGACGCCTCCCCCATGATGCACCGACACCCATGACGCCCCGTTCACCGCATTCAGGAGGGCGTTGAGGATCGGCCAGTCGGCGAT
>JARFQS010000615.1 GCA_029287645.1 Thermoanaerobaculia bacterium
TCGGTTGGGTCGCCACCAGCTTCGCAAGCTCAAGGTCTACGCCGGAGCGGAGCATCCACATCAGGCGCAGCAGCCTGAAGCGATTTCATTCACCTGAACGGTGTAGCCTGGGAGGGCAAGAGGTTTGAGCGATCTTCAGTATTACGGAACAGGCCGACGCAAGACGGCTACCGCCCGCATCTTTCTGCGGCCAGGAGCTGGCAAGTGGGTGGTGAATGGGCGCGACCTGGAGCACTACTTCCCCAACAAGGTCCTGCGGATGGTCGTCCGGCAGCCCCTGTTGGCCACCGAGACCGACGAGAAATTCGATATCTATGCCACGGTGATCGGCGGCGGCCCGACGGGTCAAGCCGGTGCCGTGCGTCACGGAATCTCGAGAGCATTGCTGCAATACAACGGTGAGCTGCGCGAGCGCCTCAAGGCTGCCGGTCTGCTGACCCGCGATCCACGAAAGAAAGAGCGTAAGAAATATGGGCAGAAGGGCGCCCGAGCTCGCTTCCAGTTCAGCAAGAGATAGGGAATCTGAAGGAGGAGTCCGTTGGTAGACATCAAGATGAGGGATCTGCTGGAGGCTGGAGTCCACTTTGGGCATCAGACTCGGCGATGGAATCCGAAGATGAAGCGATACATCTTCGGCAAGCGCAATGGGATCTACATCATCGATCTCCAGCGGACACTGGTGCTGTTTCGGCAGGCCGCGGAGTTCGCTAGTGACCTGGGTCGCCAGGGTCGCCGTCTGCTGTTCGTCGGCACCAAGCGTCAGGCCCAGGACGTGATCGAAGAGGAATCCCGACGTTGCGGTCAGTTCTACATGACGCACCGTTGGCTCGGGGGTACCTTGACGAATTTCGTCACGATCCGCGCTTCGGTGGAGCGCTTGAAGGACATCGAATCGAGATTGGCCGACGAGAGCAGCCCTCTCACCAAGAAGGAAAAGCTGCGTCTCAACCGTGAGCGCGAGAAGATGACCCGCAACCTGGAAGGTATTCGCGACATGACTTCGCTGCCGGATGCGGTCTTCATTGTCGATCCGAAGAAAGAGCACATCGCGGTCTCCGAAGCCAACAAGCTGGGCATCCCGGTGATTGCGATCGTCGACACGAACTGCGATCCGGAAGAGGTCGACTTCACGATTCCGGGCAATGACGACGCTATTCGATCGATTCGGCTGTTCGCATCGAAGATCGCGGATGCCTATCTGGAGGGTTCCTCCGCCCTCGAGCAGCAGATCGAGATCGAGGCGAAGGACGCAGACGAAGGCGATGAGCCCCAGTCGGCAGAGGACAAGGAGTCAGTGGCTCCCGTCGAGGAAGAGGCCTCCGTCGAGAGTGCCGCGCCGGCTCAGTAGGCGGGTTCGCGAGACTGCAGCACTCCGCGCGATAGCAGAACGGATTACGAGGTTCGAGTCCACGGTGCCGATGTCGGCGCCGGAGACTTTCAACGCACAGAAAACCACAAGATGCCGTGCCGCGAGGTGACTCGCCGCCGGCTGGCGAGTGGAACTCTGAAACTTTAAGCCCGACCCTGTTACGAGCAGGGTCGTCGAGATGTCAGAAAGAGGGATGCGACGATGCAAGTAACGCCACAGCTGGTCAAGGAATTGCGCGAGCGAACGGGTGCGGGAATGATGGACTGCAAGCGAGCCCTGGTGGATACGGAAGGCGATGTCGAGAAGGCGATCGAGCTGCTTCGCAAGCAGGGAATGGCTACGGCGGCCAAGAAGGCGGGTAGGGTGGCGGCCGAAGGCGTGGTGGGCTCCTACATTCACGCCGGTGGCCGGATCGGCGTGCTCCTCGAGGTCAACTGCGAGACGGATTTCGTGGCTCGCACCGATGACTTCCAGGGGCTGGTCAAGGACCTCGCCATGCACATCGCGGCCGCGGATCCTCGTTTCGTCAGCCGCGACGAGGTGACCGAGGGCGTCCTCGAAAAGGAGCGAGCCATCTACCGCGACCAGGCGGTGGAGTCGGGCAAGCCGGAGAATGTCGTAGATCGCATCGTAGAGGGTAAGATTGAGAAGTTCTTCTCCGAGGCGGTGCTCACGGAGCAGGCCTTCATCAAGAATCCCGATGTCACCGTCCAGGAGATGATCACAGAAGTGATCGCCAAGCTGGGCGAGAACATTCAGGTTCGTAGGTTCTCGCGCTTCAAAGTGGGCGAAGGCGTCGAGAAGCCGGTCGTCGATTTCGCGGAGGAGATTCGAAGCCAGGTCGCCGGTTGAGACGAAGGACAGCCAATGGCAGACGAGCCGGTATTCAAGCGGGTTCTCCTGAAGCTCTCTGGTGAAGCCCTCATGGGCAGCCAGAGCTTCGGAATCGACGAGCAGGTGGTGGCTCGGGTCGCCGACGAAATCCGGGACATCTGCGAGTTGGGCGTCGAGCTGGCCGTCGTCATCGGCGGCGGTAACATCATTCGTGGCGTTGCTGCCAGCGACCGCGGTCTGGATCGGGTCACTGGCGACAACATGGGCATGCTCGCCACCGTGATCAATGCCCTGGCGCTGCAGGATGCGCTGGAGAAGCGCGAGGTCACCACCCGCGTGCAAACGGCGATCGAGATTCGCGATGTTGCGGAGCCTTTCATCCGGCGCCGGGCCATCCGTCACCTGGAAAAGGGGCGGGTCGTCATTTTCGCCGGGGGCACCGGGAACCCCTACTTCACGACGGACAGTGCCGCAGGCCTGCGCGCCAACGAAATCCATGCCGAAGTCCTCCTGAAGGGCACGAACGTGGATGGCGTCTACACAGC
>JARFQS010000623.1 GCA_029287645.1 Thermoanaerobaculia bacterium
GTCGAAATTCACGTCATGGTTACCCTGCACGAAGAACAAGGGCATCTCCAGCACGCTGATCTTTTTGTCCATTTCCGCCCACTGCGATCTCAGCACCGATTCGTTGTCCTCTTCGCCATCCACATACCCTTCGATGAAGTCACCGACACTCATGACGAACTCGGGCTGCAGCAGGTTCAGAGCATCCATTGCCGCCGTGAAAACACCCGGCCGCTGCCCTCCGCTATGGTCGCCGATGACCGCGAACTGGAAGTTGTCCGGGTCGTTCTGAAATCGAAGATGGGTATAGGACTTGCTGGCCACGTCTCCAGTGAACACTTCCTCCGCGTGGGAGCTGTTCACTGCCAACCCAGCGATCAGCAGGAAGAGCGCTACGACGAGGCACCGTCTCCCGTCCGCGGCGGCCGCTATCATGGTTCTCCGGTTCGTCATCATCGTTCAGTCCTTTCAATGGGTAGTTGCTATCGGACCCTCTGCGAAAGGGCCGAAAAGTGTCATTTCCCAGATCTACGCCCAGGATCGCGATTACTGCAGGTACAGATCCCGCAGTGCCTGTTGCTGCTCGGCATCGATCCCCAGCCCTTCAGAAAAGTAGTTCTCGATGCTGCCGAACTGCGTTTCCATCTCGTCGAAAGCGGTCTCGAGAGAGTCCTCCTGGACTCCCAGAAAGGCCAAAGGGATGCTCTCCTCTCCGCCAGCCGCGACGAATCCGTCGATGACCTCCTGGTACATCGGGATGATGTTGTCGTTGCTGCGCAGGTAGTCCTCCATGACGACGTCCCTGGGCACTCCGAGCAGGGTGAGGAAGGCCGCGGCGGCCCATCCGGTTCGATCCTTGCCGGTCGTGCAGTGAAAGAGCGCGGGCAACTGCTTTCTGTCGCCAAGGCCCACGAACATCTTGCGGTACTCCGCTTTGGCGCTCGGCAGCGAAACGAACTCTCGGTAGGACTCGCCGAAGGTCTCGGCCGCCTTACCGCCTCCGAACGCGGCGTTCGCTTCCTCCGGAACCGCCAGAAGCTCCCCGATCACGGCCGGGTCCGCGCCTTCCGAGTCGGCCAGAACGTTGACCCAGACGTACTCGACCCCCTCCGGAAGCTCATCCGGGAGGGCATCCTTCTCAGCGGCCGTACGCAGGTCGTAGTCGACTTTGAGACCGAGGCCGGCAATCTGCTCCATATCCTCTGCACTGATGTGCGCGAGCTGATTGGAACGATAGATCAGGCCTGTGGCGACGGTCGCACCATCGCTGGTTTGGTAGCCACCCAGATCTCGCAGGTTCGGCACCGATTCAATGCCGAGGCTGTGCCCCGGCGGGACCTGAGCCATTTCGGAGACGACCTGTTCTGCCTCTTGCTGGTCGCTCGTATCGGTCTCCTCTGCCGGCTGGGCGCAGCCTGCCAGCAGCAGGGGCGCGATGAGGAGCAGCGACATACCTGGCACTAACTTGATCCATGTGTTCTTCATGCGGTTCTCCTATTCGTCGGGGGTGATTCCGTTTCGGCGTCCTCCAGCCAGGTCTCGATCTCTCGACCGAGCTCCATGAGGAGGTCGGTGTACTCCTGGTGGCGCCTTGATGCCTCGGCCGTGGTCCGCCGCTTCCAGCGATGGAGAGCCGCGAAGCACTTTCGATAGTCCTCACAAAGGTCCGTGAACGACCTAGTGTCATTGAAAGCCTTCTCGATGAGCGGATCCCGGCCGGGAAACGAGGTCTGGATCAGCTTCAGGGTTTCGATGTCACGGCTCATGGCTCGGTCGGAGCCCTAGTCCTCGACGGCTTCGGGAGCGATCTTGGTGAAGGCCTGCAGAAGGGCCCGCTCGACAACACCGGCCAGAAGGAGGTTCGGATTCTCTCTGCAAAAGTCACCCGTCGAGGTGTAGAAGTCGATGCGGAGGGTCTCTACTTCGGCTTCGGAGTGCTCGTAAACCTCGTTGATGTCGAGATCATGATTCAAGAACCCGATCGCGCTCACTTTGTCGACGATCGCGACGTAGGCGTCGGCGTCCTCGTTCGCCAGGGCCCAGGCGGCCTCGCAGCTCAGATGGAGATAGGGCCGGGCCAGCTCGATGTACTCCTCCGCGGTCAGGTACTCCTTGGAAGACTCGTTTTCAGCCCCAGCCAACTGCAGGCAGGCAAACAGCACCAGCACGCTGAAGACCACGGCAAACTGGCGGAACTCGTTTTTCCTTTTCATGGCTTTCTCCGGAATAGATAGTCTGGTTGATGGCAGAGCGCCATTTCGAACAGGTCGATCCTCCCTGCTCAATCCCTCTTCTCTTTGTCCTTCTCTTTGCCGACGATCGCACCAGCAGCACCGGCGTAGATGGCGCCCTTTGCCGCTCCTTCGAGTCCGTCTCCTTTCAGCAAGCCGACTCCCGCACCGATGACAGCGCCCTTCTTTGCATAGTCCTGTGCTTTTTCTCTCTCTCCCTTGGTCGCCATCGCCCCGGCGCCAGCGCCGATCAGAGCTCCTTTCGCCGCGTCCTTGGTTCCACCGGTGAGCAGACCGACTCCTGCACCGATCGCAGCCCCTTTGCCTCTCTCGTCCTTGGCTCCCGACGGAGAGGGGATCGCCACCGCGATGAGCGCGACCAACAAGACGATGGCCAGGACGGCTCTTGCGCGCCTCCAGCCCTGCTTGTCCGTCGTGATGGCAGAAGATCGACCTACCGGTCCCCTGCCGGGCAGCACGCAGGTTGCGTGCTCGATACCTTGCATAGCTTGTCCTCCCTTCTGCGGTTCCATGCGCTGTGGGCCAGAAGTTGGACCGCGGTGGGCCGTCTCCCGGTTCACACCCTTATCCGCTGGTCAGGCCGCTCTGTGGCTGCAAGACCGCGGATGCTCTCCATTTGGGTGCCAGTCTGTCCCGACAGCGTCCCTGGGGTAAGGGATTTAGGGTATCGAAAGGTACAATAGGTTCTTAGTTTTTGGTTGGCTGTGGACACGACCGAACTCGAGGTGTTGCCGGATGGATGACGACATGACCAGGGAACATCTGGAAACTCTGGACCCGCGTAGTGGGCTCTCTCACGATGCGATCCGCGAGCAGCTCGACCGGATTCTCGGCAGCCCGGAGTTTCACGCCACGGAAAAGATGCGCGACTTTCTGCGCTTCGTTGTCGAGCAGACCCTCGGCGGCCAGAAACGCCGGATCAAGGGTTACACCATCGCCACGCAGGTCTTCGGTCGGGGCGACGACTTCGACTCGGCGCAGGACCCCATCGTCAGCATCCAGGCGGGCAGGCTGCGCCGGGCTTTGGAGCGCTACTACCTGGTGGCAGGCGGACGCGATCCCATCGTCATCGACATCCCGAAGGGGCGCTACATCCCCCGCTTCACCGCCCAGGCTTCACAGCTCGAGCGGAGAAGGGCAGATGAGACTGCGGGGAGGACTGCGGATGCATCTGCGGCGGTCGGACCCTCCATTGCCGTCCTGCCATTCGAGAATCTGACCGACGATCCCGAGCAGTTCTTCTTGGCGGTCGGGCTCACGGACGAACTGACGACTGAACTGAATCGATTCCAAGATCTCTTCGTGATCCACTGCTACCCCCCCGGACTCGGCTCCAGCTCTACCCCTTCGCCTGGCCAGGCCTCCCCGGCTACAGGCTCACGGTTCGTCCTGCAGGGATCAGTGCGCCGGGATTCGGAGACGGTCAAGGTCTCCGCGCATCTGACCGACACAAGGAGCGGTCGGCAGATCTGGGCCGAGTCCTACTCGCACCCGCTCGAAGCCGGACGGATGATTGCCACTCAGGAAGAGGTCGCGCGCAGTGTGGTCGCGGCGATCGCCAGCGAGCACGGCATCATCGCCAGGAGATTGTCGGCTGAGGCCCGAAGGAAGCCCCCGGCCGATCTCGGCACCTACGAAGCCCTGCTGCGCTACTACACTCATCAGCTGGCGCCTTCTCCCGAGTCGATCCAGGCCTGCTTTTCACCTCTGCTTCGGGCCGCAGAGCAAGAGCCGGAATACGGCCCAGTATGGTCGGCTCTCGCAACCCTGTACTGCCAGGTGTACTCGTTGGATGTCCCGGGCTTCGAGGGAGCTCTCGAGACCGCTCTCGATTACGCCGCGCGAGGCGTCTCCCTGGAACCCGGATCGCAGCTCGGGCGTTTGATTCTCGCCTACGCCGACTATTTGGTCGAAGACTCCGAAGGCTTCCAGCACGAAGTCGAAACGGCGCTGGTACTCAATCCAAACTCGCCCTATACCGTCGGAACAGCAGGCTACTTTCACGTCATGCGGGGAGACCTCGACCTCGGGATGCCACTACTGGATCGGGCCATCGCCTGGAATCCCTGTCATCCGAGCTGGTTTCATGGCGCTTATGTCATCGACCATCTCCTGCGGGAGGATTACGATCGCGCTCTCCATGAGCTCCAGCAGCATCACCCCTACCAGGGCTTCTGGCCGCACGTGGCCTACGCCGCTATTCTCAGCGGGCTCGGTCGTCTCGACGAGGCCAAGGAGCACGTCGAGAAGTTGCAGGCAATGAAACCCGACTTCAGCTCTCGGAGCCGTGAGCTGTTGCGTCGGACTCTGAAGATCGACCCGCTCATCGAGATGCTGGTCGATTGCCTCCAGAGGGCGGGGTTGGAGATCGAGGACAGCTAGACGCGTCTTCGGACGCGCTCTCCAGCGCGCCACAAGCGACTGAAGTTCTCACAACAGCGGCCCCCGAATCGCGGCGGGGCTTCTGGTCAGAAGCTGAATCCGACCCCGGTACGAAAGACCCAGGGACTGGAGTAGGGTCTTGGGATCTCGTTGTCGTCGTAGGAGAAGTTGTAAAGCGCCGTGGCGAACAAGCCGATCTTGTCGCTCAAGGGGAACGCTACTCCGGCTCCGCCCAGGAGACTGCCAAAGGTCTCTCGTTCGGCGGAGAAGTCCCTTCCGACGAACTCGTAGCTCAAGTACTCGTACTCGACCTGGGCGTAGATCGGCTTCCAGATTCGATAGCGCCCAAAGAGACTCGCGCCATAGTCGTCCGTGGTGAGGCTCGAGTTCCCGTCCCTGACTTCGCTATTCCGATATGTCAGACGCAAGCCCGGAGTGAATCGAGGCGTTGCCCGATAACCGACCACACCATTGATCTCGAAGAAATCCCTGTCGCCGAGGCCCAAACCGATCCCGCCCCCGAACCACCACTTGTTGGCTGCTTCGGCAGTCGGAGAAACAGCCAAGCAGGCAACAAGCAACACCACTGAGAGAGGTACTCGCATCAACCTTATATAAGGAACAAACGAGGAAACGGATTCCTGCGGAGAATCGTTAGCCAGCTCTGCGTCCGAATAGGATCCGCAGCGGCCTGAAGCGAGGAATCAGGCCCTC
>JARFQS010000094.1 GCA_029287645.1 Thermoanaerobaculia bacterium
CTACACTCTCACGCGTTCGTCGGCAGCGTCAGATGTGTATAAGAGACAGACCATGGTCAGGGCCTGGGCGATCACGGCGAGGACCTGCACGGCAACCTGCTCTACCAAAGTGTGATGCGCGTTCCGCTGATCGTCACTGGCACCGAAATCTCGGCCGGGAGGATCGACACCCCTGTAAGTACTAGCCGCATCTTCGACACGATCCTGAGTTGGGGCGGGGCCGCTCCGATGGATGCCGGCCTTTTCAAGGATGTCTCGGAGACCGTGCTGGCCGAAGCGAACAAACCCTACCTGCAATATGGCTGGCAGCCCCAGGTAATGGCGGTCGAGGGCTCGATCAAGATCATTCGCTCTGGGGATCTGGAGGTCTACGACTTGCTGTCCGATCCCGCCGAGTCGAACAACTTGCGAGGCCAGGTCGACATCGATCCTGGAGTCCTGGAGGTCCTCCGCACCCATTGGGAGAAGGCCCTCGCCGGGCCCGAGGATTCAGGGGCGGTTTTGGGGCAGGAGGCCAAGGAGCGACTGGCGAGCCTGGGATATGTCGGCTCCGAGGGTCGCCCGATCTTGCGGGACGGCGCACCCAATCCGAGAGACATGGTCGACCTGTTCCACGACCTCGAGGTCGGCTCCGTCCTGTTCATGCGCAATGAATACGAGAAGGCTCTACCGATCTATGAGCGGGTCTTGCAGGCCGATCCCGAGAACCCCGCGGTGTGCCTTCACCTCGCCGTAGCCCATTCCGTGCTCGGCCACGAAGAGAAGGCTCTGGAGTATTTCAATCAGGCGCGGCGGATCAACCCCGACTCCGTGGATCTGCAGCACTATCTGGCCATGCACCATTTCCGCTTCCAGCAGTGGGACGAGGCCGAGCCTCTCTTCGAGATCGTGCTCGAGGCCACACCGGACAGGTTGCCGGCTCTGGAGTGTCTGGCTCAGATTCGGGAACGTCAAGGTCGGGTCCAGGAAGCCATCTCGCTTCTGGAGCGCGTTACCACCCTCAAGAGCGACTCGCGAGACGAGTTGAGCAAACTGGGTGAACTGAGCATGACGGTCGGCGACACCCAGGGAGCGATCGTAGCCTTCGAGCGGGCCCGAGCTCTCCAGGGGGCCGAGTTCGACCACTTCCTGGAGCTGGGAGTCCTCTACCTGGCGGACCGGCGATTGCCGGAAGCGGCGGCGAGCCTGGACGGGGTCACTGCGGCCCATCCGGCCTACCCCCTGGCGCTCTTCAAGCGAGCCCAGGTCAGCGTCCTGCTCTCCGAACCCGACAGCGAGCAGCGCATCCAACTCGCCCGCGACCACGCCGACGCCATGACCACGCCCTTGATCGCCGCCGAGCGGCTGTTTCAACAACCGCCTTCTCCCTAGTCGAAGGCGACTAGGGGTTGAACCGTCCGTCGTACCTCCCGGCCGATCTTTGAGGTCTTGGGGTTGAGCCAGCCGTCGTACCTTCGTCTGGCCTTTGAGGGCTTGAGTCTTGGACAATCAGAGTGGTCGGGTGGGGGGTTCGACGTGGGGCCCCCAGGGGGCTATCCTCCCTTCCGCTGCAAAAACCCCCTGGAGGCCCCCACGCCGAACCCTTGAAATCCATCTCGAGACTGCGGGGTCCCCCTCCCATCCCGGCCGGCAAGGGCGCCGGCCGCATCAAGTCCTCACTGCCTCATTACCTCACTGCCTTCAACGGTGCCAGAGGTTCGTTCGGGTGGTTCGTCAGGGGGTGCCACGTCGAGCGCGGCGCAGGGGCCATCGCAGAAGACAAGAGATCCGGCGCGATGACGTGACAAGGTGGCGGCCTGTCCATTGCAGTCCGAGTAGCCGACGCCGTCCCCCAGGCTGACCACCCGGACGGACCTCAACAAGACTATAGGCTAGGAAACTACTCCCTCGAGCGCCGTCAGCGTTCCGGAGGTGGTGTCCAACTGCACCTGGGTGCCGTAGGGCAGGGCGGTGTTGCGCTCGCCATGGCCGAAGGTGCCGCCCAGGACGACGGGAACCGCCAATCTCTCCAAGCGCTCGACAAGGACCTGTCGCGTCGTTGGCTGCTGTTCGTCGACGTCTGCTGCTGCGTCGCAATCGGTGAAGTCGCCGATCACGACGCCGGCGACCTGCGACCACACTCCGGCCAGCTCGAAGTGGGTCAGCAGCCGATCCACGCGGTACGGGAGCTCTCCCACCTCTTCGAGAAAGAGCACCGCTCCGTCGAGATCGGGTTCGAAGGGCGTGCCCAGAAGGCGTGAGAGTACCTCCAGATTGCCCCCGACAAGAGGACCGTCTCCAACACCCGGTATCACCGTCTCGAGCCCGGTCAGAAGCACGCCTGGCTCCGGATCCTCGAGTAGCGTAAACAGAGCCTTCTTGTCCTCCACTGGCAGGTCCGAGAACTGATAGAACATCGGCCCGTGAATCGCCGCCACTCCGGCCTGGAAACAGCAGACGAGCAGGGCCGTGACATCGGAGAATCCGACGATCGGCTTGGGGTGGGCTCTCAGAGCCTCTCGATCGATCCACTGCAGGATCCGCAGCAGCCCGTACCCTCCGCGAGCCAGGAAGACGGCCTTGCATTCGGGATCGGCGATCGCGGTGTTGAGGGCGTCGAGACGATGCGTGTCGTCACCCGCCAAGAAGCCTGTTCTGGCGAAGAGTCCTGTCGTATCGAACCGCAGATCGTAGCGCCCCTCGAGGGCCTCGAGGCCGACCATGAATCGCTCCTCGTCGACAGGTCCCGACGCGGCGACGACCTGAACCCGGTCCCCGGGCTGCAGCCGAGAGGGACGAATCAGTGAGCTCATGGCCCGATCCTATCTGCTCCTCGACGCGAATGGCGGGCAAGCCCAAGGCGATGCAATACAATCGCGCCGCAGCACCTCGCTCTGCGAAATCGAATCTCATGCCCCCGAAGCTCACCTTCCATGGCCGGTTGCAGCCCTGTCTGGGGCTCCTGTTGGTCGCCTTGCTGACGGGCTGCACCTCGTCGCCCGAGATTCAGGATCGGCCCATACCGTTCTCGGCCAGCCGCCAGGACGCGACCCTCGCCTACATCGACCAGCACTACGGTAGGCAACCGTCGGATATCTCGATCGTGCCGCGCATCATCGTCCTACATTGGACGGCGATCGCCGATCTCGCCGGCTCCTTCGCTGCCTTCGAGCCCGAACAGCTCCCGAGTTCGCGTCCCGACCTCGCAGGCGCCGGACAGGTTAATGTCTCCATCCAGTTTCTCGTCGACCGCGATGGGACGACCTACCGTCTCATGCCCGAAACCTGGATGGCGCGACACACGATTGGGCTCAACTACAACGCTATCGGAGTCGAGAATGTCGGCGGTGTCGGCAGTGTCGACAACATGACCGATGTCCAGATCGAGGCCAACATTCGACTGGTGCGCTATCTGGCGAAGAAGTACCCCTCGATCGAGTATCTGATCGGCCACTCCGAGTATCGGGAGTTCGAGGGTCACCCCCTGTGGCTCGAGCTGGACGACGGCTACCGCACCGAGAAGGTCGATCCGGGCGATCGTTTCATGACCGCCATCCGCAGGGCAGTGGCTCCTCTCGGGCTGAAAGGCCCAGTGGAGATCCGCAGCGAAAGACGGCTCGATTGATCCACTGCCCAGAAGGCCAGCTTCAGGCCGTGGCCGAGGGCAGCAACCCCACCGCCAGTTTCAAAACTCCCCTCACACCCAGACTCGTCACAGGTTGTTCACGCACGTGAATCGCCAGGAGGCGGGCGAACAACGCGGGGTTGGCAGCCAGGGTGTCGATCAGGCGGCGGCGCACTGCCGGGCGGCGTTCAACATAGAGCAGAGCGGCAATGAGTGCGTTGGGTAGGGTGTCGAGCCTCGCCACCTGCCGCTCGTAGGCGACAAGGTCTTCTCCTGCGATGGCTTCGGCCAGAGCTGCCGCCTGATGGAAGGCCAACGAGAGGCCCTCCCCCGTGATGGCGTCTCGATAGCCAGCAGCATCGCCGACGAGGGCCACTCGTCCCTTTGCCACGCTGGCGACCCGGCGGTCCAATGGACCTTTACCGCGGGCCGGGCTCGAAGGCTCTGCTCCTTCGAGCCGACTCACCAGCGCCGGATGCCGTTGTAGGAGCTCCGGGAAGTTGGCCTTCGCGCCGCTCCACAACAGCGCGACACCGACCTCGTCTGACCCCAGCGGTGTCACATAGGCCTCGCAGTGGTCGCCCCAGTAGACCTCGACCCGATCGCTCCAGGGCTCGATGAGGAAGTGTCTCCTGACACCGAATCTCGGATGCCCTCGCGACGAACCTTCGAGCCCACTCCAGTGGCGGACCGCCGAGCTCAATCCATCCGCGCCGACAATCCAGCGCGCCGAGATCTCGCCCCGGGCCGTCACCACCCCGCGAGCGGACAGCCCGAGGGCCCTCTCACCCCAGGCCAGGACTGCGCCCGCCTCCGCGGCCCTTTCGGACAAGGCTTCATGCAGAATGGTTCGGCGAACGCCCAGAGCGCAGTGACTCGGAAACGCGGCCTCGGCGATCCGCTCGCCATCGAGATACCGTATGCCCCGAATCCGGCCATACTGACGCTCGTCGAGCTCCACACCCATGCTCAGGAGGCGCGCGACCCCATCGGGCATGATGCCCTCACCGCAGGCCTTGTCGACGGGAGGTGTCGAGGCTTCCACGACGACCACGTCGATACCGCGCTGCCGTAGCTCGAGTGCCGTGGCCAGCCCGGCTGGACCGCCCCCCACCACCACGACCTCCGTCTCAGCTACTCTGCCACCCACCACGCCTCCTCAGGCGCCAGCGAAAATGCGCCCACCAAGACTGCAACCAGGATTTCGCCAACCACGACACCGACACCTCTTCGGGTGGGGCCAGTTCACTCGCCAGGTACTGGCGGAGAGCTTCTGCCCTGCGCACCTTCCCCGAAGAAGTTCGGGGCAGCGTTCCGGGTTGGAGAACCACGACCCGGTCGACGGCAACCGCTGTCGCCTTCAGGATCTCCTGCTTGCAAGCTCTCTCGATCTCCTTGTCAGCATCGTGCGGGGCCGACCTGCTGCGCTCCACGAAGAGCCATATCTCCTCGGCCTCGCCGGTGTCGGGCCGATGACTGACGGCAGCCGTACAGCCCGTCCGCACAGCCGGCAGCACCCAGGGGGCCCTCTCGATCTCAGCTGGATCGTGGTTCTGCCCCCGAACGATCAGCACATCTTTGGCCCGACCCGTGATGTAGAGCTCGCCGTGCAGACAGAACCCCAGATCACCGGTGTCGAGCCACCCTTCTCGAAGAGCCTCGGCCGTGCTGTCGGGTCGGTTCAGATACTCCTTCATCAACGAGGGACCACGAACCCAGACCCCCCCAACGCGGGCCTCTCCCTGCTCTCGACCCGAAGGATCC
>JARFQS010000116.1 GCA_029287645.1 Thermoanaerobaculia bacterium
CCTTGGAGCCATCGGAGGACAGGGCATAGCCCTGGATGTCCTCGGCCAGGGTCTTGGCTTCGCGGTCCTCGAAGGAGAAGATCTTGAGCTCTGTCTTGATGTCGGGGCTGCGGCCGTAGTAGAACGGGCCACCCCGACTGAACAGCACGAACCCCTTGGCGGCACCCAGGCCACCATAGTTGTCCGACTCCACCGGAATCCGGGCGACGCGACGCCCGAGGCCCTCGAAGTCGATCCCGATGTAGGCCTTCTCGATGTCGTCCTCTTCCTCCTCCGCCTCCTCGTCGTTGCCTTCCCCATGGAGCGTCACTTCATCGCTCTCCGGGGGAAGGGGGTGCTCTACATCGTCTCGGAGCGCCAGGGCGTAGACGAAGGTCTCGCGATCCGTGGCGAAATTCCATTCGATGGACGAGATCTGGGGAGTGTACTCCCGGTCCGACAGGTAGTAGAGATAGTTGCCTTCGGGATCCCAGGCCAGATCGAACTCGTTGAAGAGCTCGCCGGTCACCCTGTGGGTGGTATCGCCGCCGACGCTCCAGATGTGAATCGAGCCGAAGCCGGTGACCTCGCTGAGGATGAACGCCAGATGACCGCCATTGGGCGACCAGGCATAGGCATTGATGGCCCCCTGCTCGTCGTCGGCCACCAACGTCATCGCTTTGGTGTCCACGTTCACCACCCAGAGCTTGCCGTTCTTGTCACTGAAGGCGATTCGCTCGCCGTCAGGGGCCCAGATCGGGGCGTAGCGCATTGCATCGCCGCCTTCCGTCAACGGCTCGGGATCACCGGAGCCGTCCTGATCGACGAGATAGAGCTCCTCTTCGCCGGTCATATCGGAGATGAAGGCGATCTTGCGTCCGTCGGGGGACCAGCGGGCCCACTTGTCATGGGCGTCGGAGCTCTCGGTCAGATTGCGCGTCGGGCCTTTCTCGATGGGTGCGGTGAAGACATCGCCTCGGGCTACGAACAAGGCTCTTTCACCCTTGGGACTGAGGGCGAAACCCTCGATCTGATCGCCCACGCTCTTGTACACCGGACGATTGTGGAGACCGTCGTCCGGCACGAAGATGGAGAGCGGGCGAGAGCGGCCATCCGCTATGTCGAAGATCTGAAGCTCACCGTCCAGCTCGTAAACGATGCGACTTTCTCCGTCGTCGGCCGGCCACCGTATGTCCCACACATCCTCCTGGGTCAACTGCTCGATCACCTTGCTGAGGGTGTCGTATGCGAACAGATTGTTCTTACCGTCACGATCCGAGGTGAAGTAGATCTTTCCACCGATCCACATCGGGTCCCGGTCGGCGCGGGGATGGTCGGTGATCTGCTCGAAGTCGTGGGATTCGAGATCGAAGATATAGAGCTCTTGAGCCCAGCCACCCTCGTAGCGCTTCCAAGTCCGGAAGTCACGAACCAGCGGCGAGTAGACGATCCGGGTGCCATCAGGCGACAGGTCCCCCGATCCGGAGATCGGCATGGGCAACGGTTGTGCCAGGCCGCCCTCCACGGGTACCTTGAAGAGGCGGGTATCGGAGAGGTCGTAGCCATATCTCATGGCCCGGAAGACAATCGAGCTCCCATCTCGCGACCAGTCGTAGACCTGATTGTCGAAACCCCAGCGGGGCGCGAAGGGTCCTTTGGCTGGGTAGTAGGTGAGCTGTTTCGGCGATCCTCCCGTGACCGGCACGATGTAGACCTGCTCGTCCCCGTCGTATTGGCCTGTAAAGGCGATCCACTGGCCGTCTGGAGAGAACTTGGCGAACAGCTCCAGACCCGGGTGAGCCGTCAGTCGACGGGCGGTACCGCCGGACGTGGAGGCGAGCCAGAGGTCACCTGCATAGGTGAAGACCACCTGGTCGCCGCTGATGTCAGGGAAACGCAGCAGCTTTGTCTGGGCCGAGCCGACGGCCGTTCCTAGCAGCACCAGCACCATTGCGACCATGAGCACACGGAAGCGTCTCGCTTGCATTGGAAATCCCTCTCGTGGAAGGTGAACGAATCTACTCCTGGGCGCAGGGTGCGCCCCGTCACCAAGAATAACGGAAATTCCAGCCTCGAGGTTTCAGGCGAAGGGCCGCCGTCTTCGACCTTCCCTTGCAGATGTGGATCTGGTGGGGCATCGATGCACTGATCCTGTTCATTGTCGGTGGCGCCGCGATGGGCTGGGCCGGCGAGGGCTTCGCGCCGACAGGCTCCTAGTCGCTATCGCGTACTATCGATTCGTCTCCTCGAGCCGCAAGCCGGTTCCGCACGACACGGAGCAACTCCTCCTCGGAGAGGCTGAGCATCTCCTCTCTCTCGAGAAGACCCTTGCCTTGCAGCCGCCTGTGAATCGCGCCTCTCGTGCGTTCGAAGCGGGAAGCGATCTCAGCTGTCAGAACGCCCTCCTCCAGGAGATCGAACAGACGTCGATCCTCTTCTTCGGACCACCGCATGTTGCTGCGCAGAGGTCGACCCTGCTCTCTGTTGATCTCCTCCAGCGTCTTTCTCGTCCGACCGGAGCGGGACTCGATCAACTCGATGGAGCCGAAGAGAGCTCGAATGACTCTCGGATGGTTGTACGGGCTGTCTTCTTCGAAGACCTGGCCCGTGATCGGATGGGCACCGCTGGCCAGAGCGGAGAGAACCTCGACGACCTCACGCTTGTGCATGGCAGACGCTCCTTTCGAGACACCTTCAGACTTCTTGGG
>JARFQS010000159.1 GCA_029287645.1 Thermoanaerobaculia bacterium
CATCTGGCTCATGAGCTCGCTGGTTCCCGACGCTGCTCCCGGCGTTCCGATCGTGGCTGCCTGCCACGCCACCGGGCTGCGCCAGATGGAGCTGACCCCCCACCTGCGGGACGAGGTCATCGCCGGGTGCCGCCGCATCGACCGGTTCAGTGTCCTGCGCAACGATCACCGCGACACCCTCGCGGCGACCCTCCAGGTCGACCCCGGACGCATCGCAGTGACCCAGGCCGGCTACCGGGACGAGCTCTTTCATCCGCTGCCCGCTGGCGACGGTCCTTCGCTGGGTCACGTACTTTTCGTGGGGAAATATAGCGCGGCCAAGGGCCTGCCCTGGCTGCTGGATGCGGTCGAGAGACTCGCGCCCGATCACCCCGGGCTGCGTCTCCACATCGCCGGCGGTGGGGCCGGCACCGAGGCCGAGGCCCTGCGGGCCCGCATGGAAGATCTCGTACCCCTGGTGACGATGCACGGCCAGCTCGACCAACCGGCCCTGGCCGATCTCATGCGCCGTTGCGCCGTCTGCGTGCTGCCCTCGTTCTACGAAGGGGTCCCGCTGGTCCTGGTCGAGGCTGCCGCCTGCGGTTGCCGCCTCGTCAGCACCGACCTTCCCGGGGTGCGCGAGCAGATCGCGCCCGGCCTCGACCCGGTCATCCGGCTGGTGGAGCTCCCGCGGTTGGAGAACGTCGACCAGCCCGTGGCGGCTGATCTGCCCCGCTTCACGGCCAATCTCGCCTCGGCGCTGGCAGACGCCTTGGACCGGCCGCCTGAATCCCCTCCCGACCTGGACGCCTTCACCTGGGAATCTGTGTTCCGCAGAACCGAATCGATCTGGCGGGAACTGGGCGGGTGAACTGCGTCAATGGACTAAGATTCTCGTTTCAATCCTCTCCAGAGGTGGGTGAATTCACATATGTCACAATCTGACAAATCCAACAACACGAACTGGACGCTGCTGTTTCTGTGTTGGCTTCTGGTCAGCGTCTCAGCCACAATCAGCATCTTCTTCAGCGCTGTTCTGGAGTATCAGCCCTGTGTCCTCTGTTGGTACCAGCGGATCTGCCTGTTTCCTTTGATCCTCATTCTTGCAGCGGGTCTCTTCCCCGCTTTTGACAAGAGCGTCATCAAGTACGCCCTGCCACTCTGCATCGCTGGAGGCTTGACGGCCTTCTATCACTCCCTGCTCTATGCCGGGATCATCCCGGAGAGCATTCAGCCCTGCTCGAAGGGCGTTTCCTGCACAGAGAAGTACTTCGAATTGTTCGGGGTCATCTCGATCCCGATGCTCTCATTCATCGCATTCTCAACACTGGTAGTCCTGTTGATCATCCTGAAAAGGAGAACCTCCGAATGAAATACGCGCTCGTTGGCATCACATGTCTGGTACTGATCTTGGGGTTTGTGATCGCCAGCAACTACTACAAAGATAGCCAGGCTCAGAAGTACGACTTTCTGGCGGCAGAAGACGCCGAGCTCTTTGTCAGAGCCCATTCGCGGACACTGGGCAGTGAAGATGCGAAGGTCTATCTGGTCGAGTTCATGGACCCTGCCTGTGAAACCTGCGCCGCCTTTGCTCCATTCATCCAACAGATCATGGCTGCCAATCCCGGCAAGATCAAACTGGTTCTGCGCTACGCCCCTTTCCATGAGGGTGCCGATGTCTTTGTCAAGATTCTCGAGGCCGCCGGAATGCAGGGGAAATACTGGGAAACCCTGGATCTCATGTTTCGAACCCAGAACATCTGGGCCAGTCACCATGACTATCAGCCTCAGAGATTGTGGGAAATTCTTCCCGCGGCAGGGCTCGATATCGAGCGAATCAAACAAGATATGCAGAGTCCCGCCATTGCAGGAATCATTGAACAAGACATGGCCGACGTGAAAGCTCTGAATGTTCAGAAGACTCCCGGTTACTTTGTGAATGGCAAACCGCTGCAGACCTTCGGTTACAGGCAGTTGGAGCAATTGATCCAAGCAGAGCTGGCCGCACAGTACCCGCAATAGGTCTGAACACAAGGTGATGCCGATCGTCTGGCTATCACCCTCGAAGAAGCGCCCCTCTTCTCGCCCAGCTGACCACTTCGAGATCGAGGCCGAGGAACTTCTCTGCACCGATTCGTGGGGTGGAGTGAGCCTCGACAAGCTCACAAAGTGTCGCCCTCTCAGCGCACCCTTATCCGGAGGGTGTGTCGACCGGGCGGTAGCTCGATCGCGGCCCTGTCGAACCCGGGCGGGCCGAAAGTGCTCCGCGCATCGTTCGAGAAGCCGTAGGGCTCAGCCGGCGGGCCCAGGGTCGTGCGGTCGAGCTCGCCGTTGTCGTCGAGGTCGTGATAGACCGCCACCGCATAGGTGCCTGCCGGGAGATCCGCCACGTTCCAGGTCGCATACCCGCCCCGCGGAGCTACGGTCTGCGACGCGATGGCGTCGGTTCGTCGCTCGAAGCTCTCGGCCGAATCGAACAGCGCCACCACGACCGAGCCCTGGTCGCTCTCGAGCCCATGAATCTCGATCGTCAAGGTGATCGTTCCGACACCCTCGGGCGCCAACGTGACGGGCGCCGGCTTCGTGGACCGCGTGGCGCAGGCTAGGCAGGCCAGCAGCAGAACGACCGAGAAGAAAGCTCGAGCACTCATGTCCTCGCGCCTCCCACCCGCTCCCAACCGCGCGCAATCCAGCGGGCCAGTCCGAGGAAGACCATGGTCGCTGCAAGCAGCGCGGCGATCAGCTCGGCCGCGCTCGACTGGACCCATCCCCTTGCCCGCTCGCGGCGAGTACCTCTGCAGCACTTCGGGTTCTGGGTTCGGCTGGCCTACGTTCCCCATTCGCTTTCCTGTGCCCCGGCTCGTTGCCTTACCAACCCCTCCACGCACGCTGCGTCCCGTCAACGTCGGTCCGGACTGGCAGACCTCTTTCGGCAGGCAGGAGTCGGCCTACCCAGCTGAGCCGTTGTCGGTGATCAGGTTAGCGGCGATACGCCCCGATTGATAGATCGTGGGCAAGCCGCTGCCCGGGTGGGTGCCACCGCCGACGAGATAGCAGTTGTCGAACTCCTCGAACTTGTTTCGCGGCCGCAGGTAGATCAGCTGGGGCCAGTTGTGCGCCAGGTTGAATGTGGCGCCCTCGTAGACGTTGGCTCCATCGCGCCACTCGAGCGGCGTGATCATCCGCTCCTCCACAATGTGCTCGCGCAGGTCGGTCATGCCGGCCCGTTTTGCCAGAGAGTCCAGGGTCAGCTCGCGGAACGCCTCCTTTTCGCTGTCCCAGTCCGGCTTGCCTCGCAGGTTCGGAACCGGTATCAAAATGTAGAGCGATGAGTGACCTGTGGGCGAGAGCGTCGGATCGGTGACGTCGGCGTTGCGGACATACATCGAGATATCGCCGTTGAGATCCCGGCCCTCGAATACCGACTCGACGTTGTTCCGGTAGTCCTCGGCGAAGAAGATCGTGTGATGCGGCAGGTCGTAGACCTTGTCGACGCCGAGGTAGAGCATGAAGGTGGAGCAGGAGAGCGCCATCCTCGAAAGCCGCGACGGCGTGTACTTGCGGATCCTGCCGGGCTCGAACAGCTCCGACATCGCGTAACCGAAATCCGCATTGATCACCACTTCGTCGCCACGCACCTCCTCACCGCCAGCAAGACGGACACCGACAGTTCTGCGCCCCTCGACCAGTACACGCTCGACCGGAGTGTTCAGTTGGATCTCGGCGCCGTGCTCACGGGCGATTTGGGCCATGGCGTCCGAGATGGTGCTCAAACCACCGATCGGATGGTAGATCCCTCCCGAGTGCTCGATGTAAGGAATGATGGCGAACAGACCCGGGCAGTTCCAGGGCGACATCCCCAGGTACTTGGACTGAAAGGTGAAGGCCAGCGCCAA